>CAMPCD010000056.1 GCA_946643435.1 uncultured bacterium | reverse complement strand
TTACCTACTGAATATAATTTTTCTTGGTATAAAACCATTAATGGGAAGAAATCAGATAAAATATTTGCAGTGTTTGATACAACAACTGTAGATAAAATAACTGTATCTCCATATCTAACTAATACAGCACCATGTGCTTGTTTAGCTAATTGTCCATGTTCAACTATTAAGTCTTTACCATGGAAATTCATTTTAAATACTTTCTTTTCCATTTACTTTTCTCCTTTTTTTAATCATATTTGTGCCTACTACATGAATAAAAAAAGACACTAAAAATAAGTGCCTACTTTCTAATATTAAGTTTCTTAATTACTTCTCTATAAGATTGGATATTAGTATCCTTTAAGTAATCTAATAAAGATCTTCTTTTACCAACCTTCATAAGTAATCCTCTTTTTGAATGGAAATCATGAATATGAGTCTTTAAATGTTCAGTTAATTCATTGATTTCTTCAGTAAGGATAGCAATTTGAACTTCAGTAGCTCCTGAGTCTTTTGCTGACTTACCAAATTCTTTAACTAATTCAGCTTTTCTTTCTTTAGTTATAGCCATTTCATTTTCCTCCTTTACTTATATTATCCGTTTAAACCAAGTATGAATTTGGAGTTAGTTCAAACCTAGTAAAAACTTGATTACGTATTGATTATAAAGTAATAATCATTAATTGTCAATCACTTATTTATTCTATTTAAATATAGTTCATATAATTGTTTATGCTTCTTTGCAATAACTTCAAGCAAGATTCCTGTTATCATCAATAATAATGCTATTACTATAAAGAAGCATCCTACTATCAATGATGGAAACTTAGTAACAAGTCCTGTTTTAAAGTATTCAGTAAATGGAGGTATATTTAATATAATACCTACTATAAAAGATAGAAGAGACAATATATTAAAGAATACTTTTGGTTTATATTCCTTAAATAAGGTTTTTATCATCAATAATACTTTAATACCATCTTTAAATGTATGTAATTTACTATATGATCCTTCAGGTCTATCTCTATATTCTATTGGTATTTCTATTATTCTATAGTTCTTATCTAATGCATGAATAGTCATTTCTGTTTCTATTTCAAATCCTTTAGATAATACAGGACATGATTTAACAAATTCTTTAGAGAATGCTCTATAACCTGTCATGATATCTTTTAATTTAGTTTTAAATAATGTATTTATAAACCATCTTACTAAGACATTACCTGAATTATGGAATGGTCTTTTATTTTCTTTAAAATAAGTAGAAGATAATCTATCACCAATAACCATATCAGCTTTACCTCTTAATACTAAATCTGACATCTCTTTAGCATGAACAGATGGATATGTATCATCACCATCTACCATGATATAACAATCAGCATCAATATTTCTAAACATTGATCTAATAACATTACCTTTTCCTTGTTTATATTCATATTCAACAATAGCTCCTGCTTTCTTAGCTATCTTATCAGTTCCATCTGTTGAATTATTATCATATACATATATATCTGCTAAAGGTAATACTTTTTTAAAATCTTTAACTACCTTAGCAATTGTTGGAGCTTCATTATAACATGGTATTAATACTGCTATCTTTTTCATATTATCCCACCTTAATTAAATTAACTTCATCATTAGATATCTCTATCTTATATAATTTATTTAATTCTAATTCATTAGTTGTTAATGAATATACATATAAATAATTATAGTCTTTTAAGATATCTTTATAGTTAATAATATTAGTTAATTCATAGTTAACTAGATTAGTTTTTACTTTATTACTAAAATAATTAACATAGAATACAGCCCCATTTTTTTCTTGTTGATCAAGTATAAATACTTTATCATCTACTTCTGTATGATTATCTATAACATATGCTGCATATTTGGAAGCATCATATAAATGATTAGGTAATACGATTAAATCAGGTCTTAATCTTAAATATTGATGTGGTCTAATTAATGCACCTACTACAATAGTTAAGATAATTAAATATTTATAATTAATATCTTTATAATAAATAAATATAGCTATTAAAGAATATAATACAATTAATATATAACATGATAGATATCTATCATATGATGCTAAGATTGGACTTTCAACTGGTCCAAAGTTAAAGACATATAATAAATACATCATTAATAAGTATCCTATTAAACCTACTATTAGACTTATACCTAATATAATATAATTCTTCTTCTCTATTTTATCTTTCATATTAACAAAAAGAATAGCTGCTATTAAAGGTATTATAATAATTAAACTTAATATAGTTATCTTTATATATGATCCTGTTATATTTTCCGTATATAATGCTTTCATATATTTTTCCGAAGCAATTTGTTGCCACTCTTCACCTTCAGTTTTATTAATTATTCCAGGTAATTCACTTATCTTAATATCACTTGTTTCAAATTGACCTACTAAACCTAAATTATGTTTATAATTGTTCCATGAGAATAAGAATATAATTGGAATAATAATTACACTTAATATAACTAATATTATTCTTTTAATATTAAATCTATATTTATTAAATATAAGTTTTAATATTAAAAATAATAAACATACTAAATATAAAGGTAATCCTATTTGTTTAGTTAATA
>CAMPCD010000055.1 GCA_946643435.1 uncultured bacterium | reverse complement strand
CAAGATGGACACATAATTGCTAGTCATCATTTTCCATCATATGGAACTCCTCAAGGAGCAAATGTTGAAAAATATTTAAGAGGTGAATATGGAACACCAAAGGATATATCACCATACCTTGTACATGCTTGGTATGCATGTGATCGTGCTATTACTTGGAAGAATGAATTAAAGCCTCAATATGAAGCTGGAAAAACTATTGTATTAGATAGATATACTCCTTCTAGTTTAATCTATCAATCAGCTTTAATAGAAGACTTACAAAAGAAAAAAGATTTTATTGATTATGCAATAGATCGTGAATATAATCAATTAGGTATTCAAGAACCAGATAGTATTATCTTCTTACATGCACCATTTGAACTTGCAACTAAAATGAGAGAAGAAAGAAAGAATAATGATGGTATTCAAAAAGATATTCATGAAACTAATTTAGAGTTTATGAAGAAAGTATATGATAATGCAATGTTCTTAGCTGAATATTTATCATGGGCAAGCGTTAAATGTAATGATGGTGATAATTTAAGAAGCATTGATGATATACATGAAGAGATATATAGTTTAGTAAGAAAACAAAAGTAGTTATTTAACTACTTTTTACTTTATTATGTTATAATTATGAGTAGGTGATAAATATGTTTGAATATTTAGGAGATAGATTATCTAATGCTATAAAAAATATAAAAGGTATGGGTAGAATAACTGAAGATAATATTAATGAAGCAGTTAGAGAAATCCGTATGGCTTTACTTGAAGCAGACGTTAACTATGAAGTAGCTAAAGAGTTTACTAAAGCGGTTAAAGAAAAAGCATTAGGTATGGATGTATCTAAAAACTTAAAACCTGATGAAGTGTTTATAAAATTAGTTAAAGATGAATTAGTTGAATTATTAGGTGGAGATTATGTAGCACTTGAAACTGAAAAGAATCCAACAATTATTATGATGGTTGGTCTTCAAGGTTCAGGTAAAACAACTACAGCTGGTAAGATAGCTAATTTAGTTAGAAAGAAATATAAAAAGAATCCTTTATTAGTTGCATGTGATATTTATAGACCAGCAGCAATAGACCAATTAAAAGATATTGGTAAACAATTAGGTATTACAGTATTTGAAGAAGGTAAAAAGGCTCCTCAAGAAATAGTTAAACATGCGATTAATTATGCAAAAGAAAATCATCATAACTATATTATTATAGATACTGCAGGTAGATTACATATTGATGATACTTTAATGGATGAACTTAAAGGTATTCAAGATGAATATAAACCTAATGAAGTATTATTAGTACTTGATTCTATGATGGGTCAAGATGCTATTAATGTTATCAATGGTTTTAATGATAAATTAGATTTAACAGGTGCTATTCTTACTAAAATGGATGGAGACACTAAAGGTGGTGTAGCATTATCAGTAAGACATTTAACTAATGTACCTATTAAATTTGTAGGTGATTCAGAAAAACTTGATGGATTAAGAGAATTCTATCCAGAAAGAATGGCTGAAAGAATTCTTGATATGGGTGACATCTTATCAATAGCTGAAAAAGTTGAAGGTGTAATTGATGAAGATGAAGCTAAGAACTTAGAAAAGAAAATGAAATCAGGTAAATATGATTTAGAAGATTTCTTAGTTAATATGAAACAAATTAAGAATCTTGGACCATTAGAAAATATCTTAAAGATGTTACCAGGTGCAAGAAATATGGGATTAAATAATATAAATATTAATCCAAAAGATATGGCTCATATTGAAGCTATAGTTTTAAGTATGACTCCATATGAAAGAAGACACCCTGAAGTATTAAAGGCAACTAGAAAACAAAGAATAGCTGCTGGTTCAGGTAGATCTGTAGAAGAAGTTAATAGATTATTAAAACAATTTGAACAAATGAAAACTATGATGAAACAATTCAGCAATGGTAATTTTAAGATGCCATTTTAAAGGAAGAGATTTATGAAAAATATTAAGTATATCATGTTAGGTGTATTAATATCTTTTATAATCTTTTTTGTTATAGGAGCAATATATTCTAACATTAATAGAAATAATAAAATACATATAAATGAATATACAGGATTTGAAGAAACAAAGAATAACTTCAATAAAAGAATCGATGCTATAAAAAATGAAACATGTAGATCATCATTAAAATATATGTTAAATAGAGTAGAAGAGAATGCTAGTTTAAAAGGTGATGTATCTTTAAAAGATTATTATGAATCATTCTATAAAGATGATTTAACTATTATTGAATTCTATTCTTATGTGATGTCATCATGTAATTTAGAAAAAAATACTAAAACATATAATATGGCTTTAAGTTCTTTAATATATCCTGAATATATTAAGAACAAATATGAAAGAAGTTATGAATTTAATTTTAAAGATTATTTATATAAAGATACTAAGATAGATGAGATGGGTACATATACTACAATTATTAATGAACTTTCTACTATATCTTTGATATTGGAGGAACTATCATGAGGAAAGCTAGTAAATTAATGTATTTATTGAATATAGCATTAGGATTATTATTAAGTTTTGTATATTTATTCATGATTAATTATTCTTTAATAAATATATTTATATTTATAATAATTAATATCTTATATATATTATTAATATATAAGTTTTATAGAAAAAATAAAGA
>CAMPCD010000054.1 GCA_946643435.1 uncultured bacterium | reverse complement strand
TAAAGAAAACTAAAATACCTCAATGGTATCCTGGACATATGAATAAAGCTAGAAAAGAGATGATAGAACTATTACCTCAAGTAGATCTAGTTTATGAAATAATAGATGCAAGAATACCAAAGAGTTCTAAAATAGTTGATATAGATAATATAGTTAAGAATAAACCTAGAATACTAATTATGTCTAAGGTTGATTTATGTGATTTAAGTGAAACTAATAAATGGAAATCTTATTATGAGGAACAAGGTTATAAAGTAGTATTAGTTAATTTCAATGATAATAATGACTTCAAAAAGATAGTTAATGCTACTAAAGAAATAGCAGATGAAATAAATACTAAAAGAATTAATAAAGGACTAAAACAAAAAGATTTAAGAGCATTAGTAGTTGGTATACCAAATGTTGGTAAATCAACATTTATCAACAAAATGGCTGGTAAGAAAGTCGCTCAAACAGGTAATATGCCTGGTGTAACAAAGAATCTTGTATGGTTGAAAACAAACTATAATATAACTTTATTAGATACTCCTGGTATTTTATGGCCTAAATTCGAAACACTAGAATTAGGTATGAACTTAGCTTCATTTGCAGCTATTAAAGTTGATATCTTAGATAAACATGAAGTAGCTATGCATATATTAAACAAATTAAGTACATATTATCCAAATATATTAGAATCAAGATATGGTATTAAAAAATTTAATATGGATATAGTAGAAGAATCATATGAAGTAATTGGAAAGAAATATGGTTGCTTAATTAAGGGTGGAGAAATAGATTATACTAGAGTATCTAATCAAATTATAAATGATGTAAGAAATGAAGCTGTTAAAAATATAACATTTGATAGAAGATAGTTTATCTATCTTTTTATTATGTTATAATTATCTAGTAAGGATTGATAACATGTTTAAAGTAGACAATATAGATTTATTATCATATGAAAAAGAATTATATAAACAAGGTAAAACTTTAATATGTGGTACAGATGAAGTAGGGCGTGGACCTTTATGTGGACCAGTTGTTGCTGCTGCTTGTATCTTACCAGTTAATTATAAAATTGAAGGATTAACTGATTCAAAAAGATTAACTGAGAAAAAAAGAGAAAAACTATATGATATTTTAATTAATGATCCTAATGTTATATATGCAGTAGGAATAGTTGATGAAAGAAGAATAGATGAAATAAATATAAGAGAAGCTTCTAAGGAAGCTATGATACAAGCTATTAATAAATTATCAGTTAAACCTGAACATGTATTAATTGATGCTATGAACTTAGATATTGATATAGATCAAACAGCTATTATTCATGGAGATGCATTATCATTATCAATTGCTGCAGCATCAGTAATAGCTAAAGTAACAAGAGATAATATGATGATAGAATTAGATAAAAAATATCCTCTTTATGGATTTGCAAAACATAAAGGTTATCCAACAAAAGCTCATGTAGAAGCAGTTAAAAAATATGGTGTATTACCTTTTTATAGATTTACATTTGCTCCAATAAGTGATTTAATTAAAGAGGATAATAAGAAGGGTGATAATTAATGAAAAGAATATTTACAAATAGATTAATACTAAGCACTTTAGTGCTTTTTATAATAACATTTATAGGTGAATTATATATTAGAGTATTAGTTGAAAATCCTATATTAAACTTTGGTACTCTAAGAATATTCTTATCATCTTTATTTATATCTTTAACATGGTCTTATATATTTCATTTCTTTAATGTAATAGTTCAAAGAGTAGCTAATATTATTTATACATTAGTTATTACAATACTATTATTTACAGAAGCATGTTTATATAAATCAATTGGTTTCTTTATGGGTTTAGGTAATGCTGAACAAGGTGGTAAAGTAACTGATTATATAAGAGATGTATTAATTAGTTTACCTAAATCTTATTATGTAATATTCTTACTTACTATATTAGGTATTGTTTATTTTATTTTCTTTGAAAAGAAAATATTAAATATGAAACAAGGTAAGAAAGTTAAGAAATTAAATAAAATACAAACAATTTATTTAAAGGTTATACCAGTTGTTATTATACTAATATTAATTGGTTTCCATTATATAACAATAAGATCTAATAAATTCCAAAGTAAGATGCAAATAGATCCAACATATGCTGTTTGGTTATATCCAAAGAATGCTAACTTATCTGTTAATAACTTTGGTGTATTAATGTATTTATATTCAGATACAAAGAATATGATCATGAAAGTATCTGAAGATGATATAGCATATCTATATAACTTTGATGATGTAGATACTACACCTAAAAAAGAAGATGTAGCAGTTGATTATAGAAGAGAAATAGATGATTCTGCATGGAAAGAATTAGATAAGAATACAACTGATCAAACATACAAAACATTAAATAATTATTTTATGAATAGAAGTATATCTCAAAAGAATGATATGACAGGTATATTCAAAGGTAAGAATGTCATTATTATGTTACTAGAATCAGTTAATGATATAGCAATATTAAATGAAAATGATTTCCCTACATTACATAAAATGTATAATGAAGGTATAAGTTTTAGAAATAATTTTAGTCCAAGAAATAATTGTTCTACAGGTAATAATGAAATGACAGTTAATACTTCATTATTTACTATAAATGATAATTGTACAGCTAATGTATATACTAATAATGTATATCCAGAAGCATATTTATCTATGTTTAGAGATTTAGGATATGATACATCAGCTTATCATGATTACACACAACAATATTATTATAGAGCTAGATATTTCCCTAAATGGG
>CAMPCD010000053.1 GCA_946643435.1 uncultured bacterium | reverse complement strand
ACCAACTTGATTTTGAATGGAAATACAAAAATAGGTATGGGTGATTTTGATGTGTACTTTAGTGAGGCTTCTACTGAATCAGTGGAAGACACAGTAGTTCTATCATCTGATAAAAAAAATATAACTTATTCTACACGAACTATGGATAATGTTGGTGAATATTCTGTTTTAAATTTTACAGTTTATAATGATTCTACTGATTATGCGGCCAATGTCGAATTGGTATTTGATTTGAATTCAGTCAGTGAAGAATTCAATAGTAAGAATTTATACTTAGAAATAGAATCATATGATAAAGAAACTGATAATTGGGTAAATTTAAGTGATAATAATTTTGTTTTAGAGGCAAAAGAATATAGAAATTTCTATATATATGTTGAGGTAGGTAGTTTACCAACAGAAGATTTTTCTTTAAATTTAAATCTTACATTTAATGCTACACCTGTATCATCAGATGAGAAATATTATAATGAAGCAATGGGTTTATATGAAACAATGGGATACAATAACCTAGAACCTGGTTTATATGATAATGATTTAAATCTAACTAAAACATGGGATGATCTTATAGATGAACATATTATATATGTTAATGATGGAGTATTATCATCTAATTATAATTATGATGATGAAGTCTACTTTGAATCAGTAGGTGCTAAATATTATAATTCATATATTGATGCAGGCACACAATTAAGCAGAATAACCGGCAGGTTAAATGATATTCTTGGTGCTGATGATACAAAAGTATATTTATATAATCCAAGACAATTTAGAGATTTTTTTGATACACATAATACATCATGTGATAATCTTAATGGAATATTAGTTGTTGATGAAAGTGTTGATTCAACTATTGATTATAATTTTATATGTTCAGGTTTAAAAGGAGTAATATTTAAAAAAGCTGATTATTTAACATACGATAAGAATTATATGGGGTTTGCTAATATTAAATTATTTAATATTCCTATTGAAAATGTTAAAACTTCATTTTATACTCATGGACAATATTATGTTACTGCTAACAAAGTAATAGATGGTGATTTTGTATATAATGATGCAGAAAAAACATCAATCGCTGCATATATTGGTAATAGTAGAAATATAGTAATACCTGAAGTTGTTACTAATATAGGACCAACAGCATTTGCTTATGATGAAATAGATAGTATTACATTCCCATCTTCATATAAAGTGATTGAACCTTATAGTTTGGATTCTGCTATATTTGATGATTTAACAATACCTTCATTTATTGAGGAGTTAGGTGATTATGCATTAAAAGGTGCTTTTTACAATACTCTTACTTTATCTGAAGGTTTAAAGAAAATAGGAAATAGAGTTTTTAACTATGATGAATCCATTACTATTCCTGACTCTGTAGAGGAAATAGCCGACTATGCATTCCAAGATGTAGAAAATGTTTTCATAAACTGGAGTGGGGAATATCCTGAAAATCAATGGGGTGCTACTTATATTAATCCATATACACAAGGAGATTTCCTTTTGGGAAATGTTGGAAGTATTATTTTATACAAGTATAATGGTAATGATACATCGATAACAATACCTAATGAAGTAAAAATAATTCAAAGTTATGCTTTTAGTAGTAATAAGGATATAAAAAATGTTGTAATTCCTTCATCTGTTAAAACTATAAGACGTGGATCATTTTCTGGATGTACAAATATAGACAATCTTACTATTAATAGTATATTAGAAGAAATTGGAACAGATGCATTTGATAGAGTTACAAATGTTGTATATTCAGGTGATTTAATAAACGATAGTAATAAATATGGTGCATACTATTTAAATGGTTATGCAATTAATAAGTATGTATATACTGATAATACTCTAAAGGAAATTATGGGATATACTGGTAAATATGAAAATGTTTCTATACCAAATGGTGTTGAGAGGATTAAAGAAGCTGCTTTTGACCATAATTATAGAATTGATTATTACACATTCATTTCTTCTATAACTTTACCTGAATCTTTGAAGTATATTGAGAAAAGAGCGTTTAGTGGTCAAGAATTAACTAATATTGTTTTACCTAGTGGATTATTAGAAATTGGTGAAAGAGCGTTTAGCTATAATAGAATAACAAATGTTACTATTCCAAGTAGTGTTACTACTATAGGTAATTATGCTTTCAACGAATCTGGTAGTATTAAAACTGTTGTTAATTTACCTAATACATTACCAACATCAATAAGTAATTATGCATTCTCAGGTAATTATATTATGTATAATGGTTCTGGAACTATACCTAGTTCTAAATGGGGCGCAGCAGCTGTTAATCCATATATTGAAGGAGACTTTGTTTATAGTACTAATGCTAAAACAAGATTAATAGGATACTTAAAAGATTTAAGCGATTATACTGATGGTTATACTTTAATACTACCAGATGGAATAATTGAGATTGCAGATGGCGTATTTAAAGGTCAAACCAAAATAAAGAAAGTTATCATGTCTAATACCATAACTACAATAAATGATGATGTTTTCAGTGGATGTAGTAACCTAGAAGAAATTCAATTATCTTCAAATTTACAATATATTTGGACAGGAGCATTTTCTGGTCATAATTTAAAAGAGGTTCATATACCTGATACTCTTCAACATACTTTCGAAGCATTCTGTAGTTCTAAAGCAAATACCAAATTCTATTTCCCAGAGAATTCAACATGGACTTATAGAGATGGAACTCAGTTTGGACAAGCAATAACAATTGATTCTGGTATTCTAAGCGATCCTGAAATAATTGGTAAATGGTTAACTAAAAACCAATGTGATCAATGGTATGATAGAAGAAGTTAAAAAAGATGTAGCA
>CAMPCD010000052.1 GCA_946643435.1 uncultured bacterium | reverse complement strand
AAAATACTAACAATTTTATTTATATGTCTTTTTGCTTTTAATGTATCAGCAATAGTTGATGAGTATGGTAATCAATCAAATGGTAGTACCATAAATATAATATATGATACAGAAGGACTTAAAGTATATGATGGTAATACTAGATTAACTGATTATAGTGAGTATGTTGAATTTATAGGAACTAAAACTATACTACTAAAAACGAATATTAATAACATTGAAATTACTAATCCTGAATTCGTTATTTCAACAAATAAGAAAACAATAAGTATTAATGATTTTTATGCACATAAAAAGCCTCCTAAACCACGTCCAGGAAGTCAACCTGAGCCTGATAATAATGTAAATTATATAGGTTATTTTGATGCAGCATTTATAGTTTTTGAAAGAAGTTATACTAAACAAGCCTCTAATTATCATAGTCATAAAGCAGTTAGGTTTAGTGATTATGAAATAAATATATTAAATTCTTCGATTGAATGTAATGTTGATTCTTTGGATTTAGGCGCTACTTCAATGTATATAGAACATAGTGGTGTATATGCACGTTCGATAGGAAATGTAATTAGTAAGACAATAATTAAAGATGCTACTATTGGAGTAGAAAAAACATATGGGAAAGTATATCTTGATAATTCATCTCTTGAAACATATGAAATGGAAGATTCTAGTTCCTTATATGCAACCAATATGTCTAAGATAAAAACTACTGTTGGTGGAGCTATAAGACATTTAATTTTAGATAATAGTGAATTTGAATATATATATGATGGTGGCAATTTAGATTATGAATCTATTAGAATAGATGGTAGATTTTCAATACATAATTCTAAATTTACTATTGATTTTGAAGAATATAATGAAAGTAATTATCCAAAATTGGAATTTGATAATGGTAATTATGAATTTGACGATCACATGTCATTTGTAGATTCTAGTGGTAGAGCATTGTACAAAAAAACATGGGACGCTTATAAACAATGTGTTGAAATTAGCCCTGATATCATGGATGAAGAATACTCTTCCAATAGTTGTGGTTCTTCATGGATAGCAGCTACATATGTATATGATAATGAATTTGGTGAATCACCAAAAACACTATCTATAGCATCAGTAGTAGAAGTAAGATTAAAGGTAAATGGAACATGGGCAGATGGGACAACAGATGATATAGTAATTTATAAACCAGCATTTTCTCAAATCTCTTATACAGATATACCAGTTGGTAAAATGACATTAGATGATTTTGAAAATGGTGATTGGGATACTAAACCTGTAAATGCAGTATTAGAAGAAAATAAGAATGTTGTATTAACATTAACTCTTTCTAATACTAAAGAAGAAGTCAAAGGAGTAGAAGAAAATCCAAAGACTGGATTATTCAATTACTTATTACTAATTATTCCATCAGTTATTCTAGTATTTGGATATAAGTTTATAGGTAAATATAAGTTATTTAAAAAGATGTAGTAATACATCTTTTTTTGATGTAAAGTAATAATAATAAACAGTTAAAAATAATATTTAATAATTAATAAATGGTAAAATTATAATAGGTGGTAGTATGAATAAATTCAAAATACTAACAATTTTATTTATAAGTTTATTTGCTTTTAATGTATCAGCATTAGTTGATCAATATGGTGCTCAATATAATCCTAGTACCATTAATATAGATTATAGCGAACATGGTTTTAAAGTATATGATGGTGAAACTCAACTATCTGATTACAGCGAATATGTTGATTTCAATAATGGAACAATAACATTAAAGAAAGATATAAACAAAATTAATATTGATTATATAGACTTTACTATAACAACTAATAATAATGAAATTAGTATTAATGATTTTATATTAAATGGTAGTGAAGATTATGATTATAAAGGTACTTTCATCAATTCAAATATAGTCTTTGAAAGAGGTTATATTGTTTATAGTGAACATAGTTTTAAAGATACATTCGATTTGGATTATTACTATATAAGTATTATTGATTCATCAATAAAAACAAATTCTGATAATATTAGTTTGTACTCAAGTAATAGGATTGATGTTTTAAGAAGTGATATAGATGTTTCTACTATAGGACATGTTGCCTCAATAAAGGATTCAAATATTAGATTATATGAAATAATGAATGAACTTTTACTTGATAATACAACTTTGGTAGCTGATAAATTTGATGGCGGATCTTTATATATAACAAATAATTCAAATGTTCAAGTATTCAGCGGTGGTAGTGTACGCCATTTAATTCTTGATAATAGTACATTCTTATACAAGTATAAATATAATGAAGAATATGAAGAATATGATGATTATGCGAATTATGATGAGTTTGTAGAAGAACTAGCTCGCCATAGAATGATAAGCGTTTATGGAAGGTTTGCTATTCATAACTCGATATTTGAAATTGATGCAAGTGAATGTCCAAACTTAAATCATCATATGTTAGAGTTTGATTATGATAATTATGAATTTGATGATCATATGATGTTTACAGATTCATCTGGAAATGTTTTAAAAATTAAAACATGGAAAGAAACTGGTGGTGGATGTGTTTCTGCACCTAATCCAAATTATTTAGATAATGATTATACTGATCATTCTTGTGCATATGAATGGACAAGTGCAGCATTTGTTACTCAGAATGATGAACCTGTTAAAAATATGTCTATTACATCAATAGTAGAAGTTAGACTAAAAGTAAGAGGAACATGGGCAGATGGTACAACAGACGACATAGTTATATTTAAACCAGCATTTTCTAAGATATCATTTACAGATATACCAGTAGGTAAGATGTCATTAGATGATTTTGAAAATGGTGATTGGGATACTAAACCAGTAAATGCAGTATTAGAAGAAAACAAAGATGTTGTATTAACATTAACAATATCAAGTGTTAAAGGAATTGAAGAAAATCC
>CAMPCD010000051.1 GCA_946643435.1 uncultured bacterium | reverse complement strand
TTCACATAAATCATTTATATGTGGTTCAAAATATTTAATTAAAGCTTCTCTATAAGCTAATCTTGATTCATTATCACCTAAAGAATTTAATTGAATCTTAACATCATCAAGACCTAATAATCTATATGCATTGTAAGCTAAAGAAATTACTTCAGCATCTGCTTCTACTGTATCTGATCCAAATACTTCAAATCCCCATTGAGTGAATTCTCTATTTCTTCCTGATTGAGGTCTTTCATATCTATACATTTTTGCATTGTAATAAACTTTAACTGGATCAGTTAAATTACCATATAACTTGTTTTCAACAAACCATCTAACTACACCTGCAGTTCCTTCTGGTCTTAAAGTTATATTTCTTTCTCCTCTATCTACAAAGTCATATGTTTCTTTTTGTACCATATCAGTTGTTTCACCAACACCTCTATGATATAGTTCTGATGCTTCAAATACAGGTGTTTCAATATAACCAAAGTTATACTTTTCACATAATGCATTTAATATATCATTTACATACATTCTTTTCTTTGCTAAATCTCCATATATATCATATGTTCCTTTTTGTTTAGTTATCATACTTATACCTCCTAAAAAACAAAAAAACTTAAGAACTGTAAGAACGAGGTAATCCCCGCGGTGCCATCTTACTTTACTTAAGTACACTTAATTCACATTTATCGCATGTAACGTTTTATGTTAATAAGAATTGTCACCTTTAATACTATATATAGGCATTTCCACCATATAGCCCTCTCTTTATATAGGAAGTACTAAAGACATGTCTTCTCCATAAAAATACATTAATATTATATTAGTTATATAATTAATAGTCAAGCAATTACTTGATATCTTCTATAATTATTTTACTAATATATCCCTTAGAATCATATTCATATTTTACTTCATAATCAGCAAGTGATTTTAATGAATGTTTAATATTAATAATAGTATCTTCATCTAATGATTCTTCTTCATTATACTTAACTGTTATTTTATGATCATTAGTTTTATTTTTACTTGTAACTTTATTTAATGTTTCTTGTACAAATACTCCATTTTGAGTTCCTTCACCATATTTGAATTCTAAATTATATTTATCAACATCATTATAAATATTTGATGATATTAATAATATGATTGAAACTACAAATACTGATATACTTGAGAATATTACTATAAATGGAGTCATTATTTTAGGTGATAATTTACTTAAGTTATTTGATACATCACCTATATTTACTACTATAATCTTATCTCCATCTAATTTATATTTAGTACCGCAGAATTTACATGTAGCAAATTTACCTTTTTCATCTAATTCTAAATCACCATTACAAGATGTACATTTTAATTTTTCCATACTATTTCTCCTTATACATATCACATTCATTAGTATGTGAATATATTACTCCTATAGCTTGTAGGTATGAATATATAATTGTACTACCAACAAATCTCATACCTCTTTTATATAGATCATTTGATATATTATCTGATAATTCATTAGTTATTTTATCATTCTCATATATTATTTTATCTTTTGTATAATGCCTTAAATAATTATCAAATGAACCATATTCTTTTTGAATACTTTTAAATATTATAGAATTCTTAATACTAGCTTTTATCTTAAGTTTATTTCTAATTAAATTTTTATTAGATAATAATTCATTTATCTTATTATCATCATATTTAATAACTTTATTTATATCAAAGTTATCATATGCTTTTTTAAAAGATTCTCTTTTATTAAGAACACACTCCCAAGATAAACCTGCTTGAAAAGATTCTAATATTAACATCTCATATAAATATTTATCATCATGATTGGGTATTCCCCATTCATGATCATGATAATCTACATATATAGGATTGTTGTTATTACACCAACTACATCTATTCATATCTTGATAGTTTTTCTAATTCTTTTTTATTCTTCATTGGTTCTCTCATATTAATAATAGATACATCTTCAAACATCTTTTTTACTGTTTGTTGAGCTTCATGAGAATCACCTGAACCTGAATAAAAAATAAATGTTATATTTTTATTAGTTAAATCTAATTCACTTAACAAAGTATTAATAGGACAAGCTAATCTACCATTCCAAATTGGTGAACCAATTATTATTTCATCATATTGACTAATATCTTTATCATAAGGTAATAATTCATCTTTTTGATTTTTCATTGCCTTATAACCACCTACAAATATACGAAGTGGAAAGAATTTAGGAAGACTCTTTTTAGCTTCTATTCTTCTTACATCTACATAATAATCTCTTAACGTATTAGCAATTAATTCACCATTTCCAGTTAGCGAGTAATATATAAACAGCTTCTTCATATTATTCTCCTTTTATATCTATCATAGATTCTTTCCAGATTGGATTATTAGGTACACCTAATAAATCAGTTATAGTACTAGCCATATTAGCTAATCCAAAGTCACCTTGTTTAAATTTAATATTATCTATGTTATTTCCATATATCATGAATGGTACAGGATTAGTAGTATGTGATGTAACTACTTCACCTTTTTCATTTATCATTACTTCTGCATTACCATGATCTGCTGTAACAAGCAATATAGTATTTGTTTCTTCACATGCTTTCATTATTCTTCCAAGGTTTTCATCAACTGCTTCCATTGATTTAACAGTAGCTTCATAATTACCTGTATGTCCAACCATATCTCCATTTGGAAAATTACATCTTAAGAAATTATATTTATTAGTTTTAATTGCATTTATAAATTTATCTGTTATTTCATATGATTTCATAGCAGGTGCTTGATCAAATGGAATAATATCTGAATCTACTTTCTCATATGTTTCAAGATTCTCATCAAATTTATCTATCTTATTACCATTCCAAAAATAAGTTACATGTCCAAACTTTTGAGTTTCAGATACAGCATATTCATTTATATTATATT
>CAMPCD010000050.1 GCA_946643435.1 uncultured bacterium | reverse complement strand
AAGAACAAGGAGCTACTGGTAGACAAAAGATAAATAGAATTAATAGATATCTAGGTATTCTATTTGCTTTAGTCCAAGGTTATATATATTCAGTTGCATTTATTAGCGGTGATACAAGCACAATAATTAAGACAACTATTATATTTACTGCTGGTACTGCATTGTTATTATGGTTAGCTGATGAAATAACTAAAAAAGGTATAGGAAATGGTGTATCATTAATAATTATGGCTGGTATTGTTAATACTTTACCATCAACATTTACTACTGCTTATAGAGAATTAGTAACTGTTGGTACTTTTACTAGTGTAGTAGGAGCTATATTATTTACATTATTCGTTCTAGCTTATGTATTTATATTAATTGGTGTTGTTTATACTGAAATTTCAGAAAGAAGAATACCAATTCAACATACAACTAGAACTGCTAGTTCTTATGCTAAAGAACAAGCTTATATACCATTAAAATTAAATTCTGCTAGTGTTATGCCTGTAATTTTTGCAAGTGCATTAACTAGTCTTCCATCAATTATTGGTGGAGTACTTAAAAATGAAGCATTTACTAATTTTGTTAATAACTATATAGTTTATACTTCATTAACAGGATTTATATTATATATTGTATTAATATTTGCTTTTGGATATGTTTGGTCAATAATGGAACTTAATCCAAAAGAGATGGCAGAAAACTTAGATAAATCTAGAGCTTATATCCCTGGTATTACTCCTGGTGATAAAACTAGATTATATTTAAAGGGAACAATCACAAGATTAACTTTCGTTGGAAGTGCATCTTTAGCATTGTTAGCTGCTATTCCAATTGTATTCTCAAATCTATCAGGATTATCTAGCTCAGTTACACTTGGTGGAACTGGATTATTGATAGTAGTTGGTGTTGCTCTTGAAACATTCAAACAACTTGAATCTTCAATAGTATCAAGAAGTTATGAAGATAATCATAGGAGAAGACACAACAGATGAATATAATATTTATTGCTCCTCCTGCTGCAGGCAAGGGGACTCAAAGTAGTTTACTAGTAGAGAAATATGGCTTAGCCCATATTTCTACTGGGGACTTACTTAGAGAAGAAGTTGCATCTGGTTCTGAATTTGGTAAGATGTTAAATGAACAAATGTCTAAAGGTATGTTAGTATCTGACGAAGTTGTTCTAAACTTACTAAGAAACAGATTAATGAAAGACGATGTAACTAACGGATTTATTTTAGATGGTTATCCACGTAATCTTACTCAAGCAGACATGCTAGATAATATGCTTAGTGAACTAAATATGAAAATTGATCATGTTTTATATTTAGATATGGATAAAGAACTTGCTATGCATAGAGCATTAGGAAGAATTAGTTGTCCTAAATGTGGAAAGTCATATAATAAATATGAAGAAGTAATGAAACCAAAGGTTGATGGCAAATGTGATGATTGTCATGAAGATCTTATATCTAGATCAGATGACAACGAAGAAAGTTTCAACACTAGATTTGATACATATCTAGATAATACACAACCTTTATTAAATTATTATAAAGAAAAGAATTTATTAAATGTAATAGATAACTCTGGTACTCCTGAGGAAACATTTGATAAGATTAAAGAAGTGATTATTTAGATGATTAATATTTATACTAAAGAGGAAATTGAAAAGATTAAAAAAGCAGGAGTTATTAACAATGAATGTCATAAATATTTGGCATCGTTGATAAAACCTGGGATTTCAACAAAATTTTTAGATGATGAAGCTGGTAGATTCATTGAATCACATGGTGGTAGACCAGCAAGTAAAGGATACGAAGGTTATCCTAGAAATATATGTATATCCTTAAATGATGAAATAGTTCATGGTATTGCAAAAGATAATGTATTACTTAAAGAAGGTGATATAATAACTTTTGATATATTAACTGAATTAAATGGTTATATTGCTGACTCAGCAACTACATGGCCAGTTGGTAAAGTTAATAAGGAAAAAGAACATCTAATGCATCATACTGAAAAATCATTATATGTAGGATTAAAAGAAGTTAAAGCTGGCGTACCATTAGGTAATGTATCAGCAAGAATTCAACAATATGCTGAAAAACATGGTTTATCTGTTCCACATGAAATTGGTGGACATGGTGTTGGTAAAGAAGTACATGAAGATCCTTTTATTGCTAACTATGGTAAATATGGTGAAGGAATATTATTAAAAGAGGGAATGGTACTAGCAATTGAACCAATGCTTGTAACAGGTAATAGACATGTTGATATCTTAGATGATGATTGGACTATAGTTACAAGAGATGGTAGTCCATCAGCTCATTATGAACATACAGTAGCTGTTACTAAAGATGGCTATGAAATATTAACAGGAGAGTAAAAAGAAAATGGCAAAAGAACAAAAGATAGAAGTTGAAGGAAAAGTCTTAGATGCTACTCATGAAATATATAGAGTACAACTAGACAATGGAATGATTGTAACAGCCCGTGTTTCTGGTAAAATACGTATAAACATGATCCGTATTTTAGCAGGTGACAGAGTTACAATTGAAATGTCACCAACTGATTTAACACATGGGATTATAAAATATAGAAAATAAGATGGAGGATAATTATGAAAGTTAGAGCATCTGTAAAACCTATATGTGATAAATGTAGGGTTATTAAAAGAAAAGGTAAAGTTAGAATTATTTGTGAAAATCCAAAACACAAACAAGTACAAGGTTAGGAGGAAATTAGATGGCACGTATTAAGAACGTAGAATTACCTAAGACTAAAGCTTTATTTGTAGGTTTAACTGCAATTCATGGTATTGGTCAAAGTACTGGTAAAAAGATTTGTGAGGCTGCAGGATTAGATCCTGAAATGAAGGTTCAAGATTTAACATTAGATCAAGAAGCTTTAATTAGAACAGAAGTAGATAAATACCTTGTTGAAGGTGATTTAAGAAGAGAAGTTCAAATGAATATTAAGAATAAGATGGAAATCAATTCTTACCAAGGAACTAGACATAAAAAAGGTCTTCCTGTTCATGGACAAAGAACTTCAAGAAATGCTAGAACTCGTAAGGGTAAAGGTAAAGTAGTTGCTAATAAGAAGAAAGCATCTAAATAATAAATAGGAGGATTAAAGTATGGCTTATAATAGAAGAAAAAGAAAAGTTAAAAAGAATATTCCTGAAGCACAAGC
>CAMPCD010000049.1 GCA_946643435.1 uncultured bacterium | reverse complement strand
AAAAGATAGTATTAACTATCTTTTTTTGTTTACGTAAAAAAATAACAAATATTAATAGTAGTGATGATTAGATAATTTTTTGTTTATATAATGAAAATAGAGGTGGACTATATGAAAAGAACACTAAAACTTATAATTATATTATGTATATTATTTACTATGCCTATAAATGCTAGACAAATAGACATGAATGGAGTAGAAATTAAAGCGACTGATGTATATACATCTGGAGATATATTAAGCAATGTAAATATGCAAAATCGTAGGTGTTATTATTTTTATGCCCTTGAGGGTAAGATGTATTATTTTGCGCATGGAGATGAAGTTAAATCAAATGGATATTATGATATTTTTCATATAGATACTTTTAGTGATGATGCTTATCCTGGAAAACTTGGTGCGACAACTGAATTTATAATACCTACATTCTATGGTGAGAATATTTTTTATAGTCTACAATATGATACGTATAATAGCTTTAAAATAAATCCTAATATAACTGGTAAATCAATTAACTTTTATCCATCAATGAATATTCCTAAAGTAAAAGTAGAATGTGATAGTGAAGAAATTAGATTTGGTGAAACAGCTCATTGTAAATTGTTAATAACAGTAGGAATTTATATTGAATCTATTAAGAATATATCTGATTTATCTATTGACTTAGATTTGAGTAGTGAAGAATTTGCAATATCTAATATTCAAAAAGGTCCTATAACTAATATTAGTGTTAATAATAATCATATTACAGGAACTGTTGTCGATAAGAACATTATTAATCCATATCTTGAAAACAGTGAATTTAATTACTCTGAAGAATTTGCTAATGATTACAAAGATGATATTTCATATCATTATACATGTTTAGATGATATGATGTCTGCTGTGGGCTCTTCTAAAGTTGGTGGTTATATTATGCCTGAAGAAAATGAATGCTATTATAGAGTTGATAATACAGTAAAAGTAGCAACTTTTGATATTACTTCCACCAAACAAGAAAACCAAGGAATAATTAATTTATCTGATGTACAAGTAGTACTTAATGTTGATGAAGATAGTATAGAAGACACAGTATTATATAGAGCTGATGTAGATACTACTGCAATACCAATTAAAGAAAAAATACCTGAAGTTAAAGGAGTAGAAGAAAATCCTAAAACAGGTTTATTTAATTATTTATTATTAATAATACCTGTTGGTATATTTGTTGAAGGATTAGTTCTATTAAATAAAAAGAAGAATTTTATTAAATTATAAAAGTAGATAATTAATATCTACTTTTTATATGCTATAATTAAAATGGTGTTTGATATGAAATATGATGTAACAATATTATTTCCATGCTTAAATGAAGAAAAAACATTAGATGAATGTATTAAAACTACAAAGTCTATTATGGATAAAACTAAATATAAATATGAAATACTTATATCTGATAATGGATCAACTGATAGTTCTTTAAAGATAGCTAAAAAGAATAAAGTAAGAGTAGTTAATGAAGAAGTTATAGGATATGGTAGTGCACTAAGAAATGGTATAGAAGAAGCAAATGGTAAATATGTTGTTATGTTAGATTGTGATTGTTCATATAATATAAAAGATATACCTAATATGATTAAACAATTAGAAAAAGGTTATGATTTAGTTATAGGTAAAAGAATATATAAATATAATCCTATTATTAATAGAATAGGTGTATTCTTATTATCTTTATATTCTAATATATTATTTCATACAAAAGTTAAAGATTTTCATTGTGGATTAAGAGCTTTTAAAAGGAAAAAGATATTAAATCTAAAACTATCATCTATTGGTATGGAATATGCATCAGAGATGATAATAAAAGCTAAATTAAACAAATATAAGATATGTAATTATAATACAGATTTTTATAAAGATAAAAGAGATGGTAAACCACATTTAAGAAGATTTAGAGATGGTCTAAGACATTTACATTTAATTAATAAGATAAAATTTGATACATCTTTATTATTTAGATATTTATCTACTTTTATGATAACTGCATTAATAGGATTTATATTATTATTAATAACAGCAGCTATTAGAGTTGATACTAGAACAAATTTAGTTAAAAGTTTTTCATATTATAAAGAGGAAGAAAGATTATATTATATTTCTAAAGACTTTCAAAATGAATCTTATATAGTTGATTCATCAACTGATCAAAGAATGTTAGCATCAGCTTATTTATTGGAAAAGAAAGAACCATTAAGAGCAGTTATTGAAGCCGATACATATGGCGTATTATTTGGTAGATGTGATTTAGATAATGTAATAGATAATCCTCAATCAGAATTAATAAATTATGCTCGTTATTGGCATGGATACTTAATCGTGATAAAACCATTACTTGCATTATTTGAAGCTAAATATATGTATATAATAAATATTATAGTAACATTAATATTATTTATTATCTTATTAAAACTTTTAATAGAACATGATAAAGCATTAACGATGGTATTCCTTATTGGATCTATATGTATAAATACTTTTATAGTTCCATTTTGTTTTGAATATGTATTCTTATTCTATGTAGCATATATTATGTCTATTCTAACTATTAAAATGTATGATAAGAAATCTAAATATATGGATATATTATTCTTAATAAATGGTATGCTAACATGTTATTTTGATTTCTTAACTGCTGAAACTCTAGCATTAACTTTACCTTTATTTATATATAGTTATTTATATTTTAAAGATAATAAAAAAACTGATTATAGAGAAGCTATTAAATATATCTTCTTATGGGGTATTGGATATGTTTGTATGTTTGGCTTAAAGTGGTTTATTGCAACTTTATTCTATGGCCCTTCATACTTATCACATGTATATGAAAGAGGCTCTATTAGGATGTTAAAAGGTGCTGATGATGTAGTATTTAAATTATTTGGAAATAATATGTATAAAGTTACAACTGCTTTATTTCCATTTAATCTATTTAATAATATAGTAGTACCAATAATATTATTAGTATTAGCATTAATACAATTTATTTTTAGAGAAACAAATAAGAAGAATAAATTAATATTTATAATATTAGCATTTATACCAATAGTAAGAATATTTGCATTAGGATTACATGTTAGATATCATTTATATTTTGCTTATAGAGCAATATTACCAATTGCTATGGTAGTAGTACTAGAAGTATTTAGATTAATAACAAGAAAGAA
>CAMPCD010000048.1 GCA_946643435.1 uncultured bacterium | reverse complement strand
CATAACTACACCATACTTTCCCCTTTTAATTGATACATATTATATCATTTTACACTTTAAACGTCAAATTTTGTAAAATAAAAAAGCACCTATTACTTAGATGCTTTAGCTGCTTTTTTTGCTTCTTCTTTTTTCTTCTTTTCATTGTAAGCGTCAATACTTACTAATCTAACTTTATGTCCTTTAACTACACCAAAAGTCTTTTTAACTCCTTCTGGTAAATGTTTTTTATAAGTTCTCATGAGCTATACCTCCACTTCGCTAATTAATTATAACAAAAATTATTAGTTATAGCAAGAAAATATTACATAAAACTTGATATATGTATTGTAGCAAAGTTACTATGTTCTTTTACACTATTTAAAACATCTACTGTATCATCAACCATAGCTATATGTTTATCATCTATATCAGGTCTTAATTCTTTAATCTTATATAATACTTCTACTTTCTTTAAATTATCTTTAACAAAGTATATATGATCTTCTAATATGCCGTATGCAGATATAGCAAATCTTTTCTTCATATTATCTTCTTTTTCAGAATATGATTTAGAACATACATATATATTATTCATATCTTTAGTCTTCATATATTCAAGCATACTTGGTATTGCTTGATCATCAGGATAGAAACATTCACCTGTTTCTATTAATTTAGTCCAATTATCATCATCTAAATCAAAATGATTGTATTCACCATATTCCATTTTAGCTAATACACCATCTACATCAAATACTAGTATAGTATTATTATCTTTAATTAATTCTTGTATCTTACTCATAATGTCTCCTTATAATGGTTGTCCCACAAGGATTCGAACCTTGGATTTCTGATCCAGAGTCAGACGTCTTACCACTTGACCATGGGACAATTACCATATTAATTATAACACATATAGAACAAAAAAACGTGCTATTAAGCACGTTTATATTATCTAGTAGGATAATAACATTTATCCTTTAATCTATCTTCTATTCTTATTAATTCGTTATATTTAGCTATTCTATCTGTTCTACTCATTGAACCAGTTTTGATTTGTCCTGTTCCAAATGCTACTGCTATATGTGCAATAGTTGTATCTTCTGTTTCACCAGATCTATGTGATACTACTGCTGTATAACCTGCATCATTAGCCATCTTAATAGCTTTAATAGTTTCTGTTAATGTTCCTATTTGATTTACTTTAATTAATATTGAATTAGCTATACCTTTTTCAATACCTTCTTTTAAGATTGATGGATTAGTTACAAATAAGTCATCTCCAACTATTTGTATCTTATCTTTCATAAGATCAGTAAACTTCTTCCAACCATCCCAATCTCTTTCTCCTAAACCATCTTCTATAGATATAATAGGATATTTATTAACTAAATCTACTAAATAATCTATCATTTCATCAGTAGTCTTAGTTCCTTCATTTGACTTAGTTAATTCATACATACCTGTATCTTTATTATAGAATTCAGATGCAGCTACATCCATAGCAATTGAAAAGTCTTTTGAAGGAGTATATCCTGCTTCTTCAATAGCTCTTACTATATATTTTAATGGTTCTTCATTATTGGCTAAGTTAGGTGCAAATCCACCTTCATCACCTACAGCTGTTGAATAACCATCTTTTTTTAATATACTTTTTAATGTATGGAATACTTCAGAAGACATACGAATAGCTTCTTTTAATGTTGGTGCTCCATGAGGAACTATCATATACTCTTGGAAGTCTATTGGTGCATCTGAGTGTGCTCCACCATTTAATACATTCATCATAGGTATAGGTAATTTATACTTATCACTTTTATTCAAATATTCATATAATGGAATATTTAATTCATTAGCCATAGCATGTGCTACTCCTAAAGATATACCTAATATAGCATTAGCTCCATATGTTTTCTTAAAAGGAGTACCATCTAATTCTATTAATTTATTATCAATAGCTTCTTGATTAGATGCATCCATTCCAATAAGTTTATCTCTTAAAATATTATTAACATTATTAACAGCAGTTAAGACACCTTTACCTTTAAATCTTTTAGCATCTCCATCTCTTAATTCTAATGCTTCTCTTTCACCAGTAGATGCTCCAGATGGTACCATACCAACTCCCATAGCACCTGATTCTAGTGTTACTTCTACTTCAATAGTAGGATTACCTCTAGAGTCTATTATTTCTCTAGCATATATATCTTTTATGTTACTCATATTATCATCTCCAATTATAATTATATCATTTATTATTATATATAAAAAAGTAAGTATACACTTACTTTCTATATAATCGATAATATAAAGTTAAATAAGACATTTACTTTATTCTTATCTTTATAATCAGCTATAACATTCTTAACCATGATAGGATCATTTGTAATAATACTATCCACTCCAACATTTAACATAGTTTTAACTATATCAGGATCATTTATAGTCCATGCATATATTTTTTTATGGTTATTATGTATTCTTTCAACCATATTAGGAGTAATAGATGCATAATTAATAGAATAATTATCTATTCTAGTATCATTACAGTATTCATACCCTAAATATACTATATTTAATTTACTATCTAATTCTTTTACTCTAAGAATAGCATTAGTATCAAATGATGCTATAACACATCTGTTTTCTATTTTATATTTATGTATTAATTCAACTACCTTATCAGGTAATAAAATAGATTCATTAGTCATCTTTAATTCTATATTTAATAATACATTTTTATCTTTATACCATTTTAATACATCTTCAAATAAAGGAATCTTCTCATCTTTATACTCATCAAATGATGATATAACTTTCATATCTTTAATATCTTTCCATTTAACTTCAGATGCTTTCTTATTTAATCCTAATAATCTATTAAAGTTTGTATCATGCATAACATAAAGAACATTATCTTTAGTAATATTAACATCTAATTCAATACAATCTACACCTAATTCAATTGCTTTATTAAAAGAAGCAAATGTATTTTCAGGTGCATATGAAGATGCTCCTCGATGAGCTGTAATAGATACATTATAATCATATATAAAAGTATATTTAATAATACCTTTATTATATAAATACATGACTAATATCATAATAATATTAATTGCTATAATTATTATTGTATTAATCTTGAACAATTTCTTATTATAATAAGCTTTCAATTGATAATCGCTTAATAAACATATATCAGATGATACTTCAAATATGATATAAGCTAATAAAGATATTATAAATAAAGATACAATTATACCTTCTATAA
>CAMPCD010000047.1 GCA_946643435.1 uncultured bacterium | reverse complement strand
TTATCTGATGAAGAAATCGATAAGATGATGAAAGAAGCAGAAGCTAATAAAGAAGAAGATGAAAAGAGAAAAGAAGTAGCTGATGCTAAGAATGATGCTGAACAATCTATCTTTGCTGCTGAAGGAGCTATAAGAGATTTAGGCGATAAAGTTAAAGATGATGAAAAGAAAGAAATTGAAGATAAGATTAAAGCTGTTAAAGATGAAATGGCTAAAGATTCAATTGACTTAGATTCATTAAAGAATAAGACTAAAGAATTACAAGATAAAGCTATGGAATTAGCTGGTCGTGTATATCAACAAGCAGGAGCTAATGCAAATGCTAATAATACATCAAGTGATGATTCATCATCATCTGATGAAGCTCAAGAAGCAGAATTTGTAGATAAAAAGTAGTTTATTAAAAGTTCTAGGAAACTAGGACTTTTATGACTATAAATGGAAGGATAGAGATTATGCAAAAATACAAATCAAGACAAGAAGTACCTGATAAATATAAATGGGATTTAACTACAATATATCCTAATATAGAAGCTTATGATAAAGATTTTAAAAGATTAACTGATTTATTAGAAGAATTAAAGACATATGAAGGATGTACTAAGGATGCTGAAAAACTATATAAATTCTTAGAATTAGATACACAAGCTATGTGTTTAATATATAAACTAAATGTTTATGCATTCTTAATTAATGATCAAGAATTAGGTATATCAGTTAATATGGATAGAATGAGTAAAGCAGAAGATTTGGAAACAACTTATAGTACAGTTACTGCTTTCTTTGCTCCTGAGTTATTAGAATTAACTAAGGAAGAATATAATAACTTATTTAAATATGATAAGTTATCAGAATATAAGAAAGTATTAGATGATATATATGAATCTAAAGAACATGTATTACCATCTGATAAAGAACAACTAATTCAAACTCTAAATAGTTCTATTCCTAATTATGGGAATGCTTCAGCTACTTTATTAAATAAGTTAAATGACTATGGAACTATTGTTATAGATGGTGAAGAAGAAAAGATTACTCAAACTAATTTATCAAGATTATATAAAAATGAAAACAAAGCAATTAGACAAGAAGTAAGAACTAAATACAATAATGTTCTTAAACAATATTCTGATATGTCAGCTATATTATTAAATGGATATGTTAAGAATAATATTACTAATTGTAAATTGCATAATTTCAAGGATGCATGGGATGCTAAATTATTTTATACTAAAATGCCAAATGAAGCATATAAGGCTTTAGTTGATGCAGTTGAAGGTAATGTAGATAAATTACAAAAATACTTTAAAGTATTTAAAGATACATTAAAACTTGATTCATTAGATATGTGTGATTTAAACCTTGATATGGTTAAATCAGATAAAGAATATTCTATAGAAGAAGCTCAAGAATTATGTTTAAATGCTATTAAACCATTAGGTGAAGATTACTATAAACATTTTAAGAAGGTATTTGATAATCATTATATTGATTATGCACAATATCCAGGTAAAGTATCTGGTGGTTATTCGGCATCAGGTTTAGACTTTGATTCTCGTATTTTATTAAGTTATAACTATAATTTAGATTCAGTATCTACAATTATTCATGAAGGTGGACATAATGTACATCATCAATATATTACTGAAAACAATCCTATGCAATATAGAGAAGTAGGTTCATTAGTTGCTGAAGTTGCTTCCTTAACTAATGAATGCTTATTATCTTCTTATTTAGCTGAAAATGGCAAGGATAAGAAAGAAAGACTTGCTGGTATAGCTAATATACTTAATGTTATAGTATCTAACTTATTTGGTGCTGTAAGAGAAGGTAAAATGGAACAAGACTTTTATGATTATGTAAATGAAGGTAATACTCTTACTTCTGAATATATGAATAAATTAACTGAAGATAGTATTAATAAATACTATGGTGATGTAGTAAATAAAGATGAATATATAGGTTTATCATGGGCTAGAAGAAGCCATTATTACATGAATTATTATATGTATGCATATTCTATGTGTATTTCTATTGCTTCTTATGTAGCAAGTGAAATATTAAAAGGTAATAAAGATATGTTAAATAACTATATTAAATTCCTATCTACAGGATCAAATGTAGATAATGTTGACATATTTGGCGTTTTAGGAATTGATATTACTGATAAGAACGTGTATATTAAAGCTATTGATTATTTCGATTCTATGATTGATAGATTCGTTGAATTAAATAAAGAAGGTGAAGTGGATGGCAAGTAACAAAGACTACTATGAAACTCTTGGTGTAGATAAAAGTGCATCTACTCAAGATATTAAATCAGCTTTTAGAAAACTTGCAAAGAAATACCATCCAGACAATAAAGAAACTGGTAATGAAGAAAAATTTAAGGAAATAAGTGAAGCTTACCAAGTTTTATCTGATGAACAAAAGAGAAAAACATACGATCAATTTGGATCAGGAGCCTTTGATGGAACTGGCCAAGGAGGATTTGGTGGTGGATTCCAAGGATTTGATTTCTCAGATATGGGACTTGATGATATATTATCTCAAGTATTTGGTGGAGGATTTTCTGGTTTTGGTGGAAGATCATCTAGAGGTGGTAGAAGACAAACAAGAGGATCTGACATGGAAGTTGCTATGGTTATAACATTTGAGGAAGCTGTATATGGTACAGAAAAATCATTTGATGTTAATATTATAGATGCTTGTGATAAATGTAATGGTAAAGGTGGAACAGGTGAAAGAACATGTTCTACATGTGGAGGAACAGGTAGAGTTGTTGAACAAAGACAATCTTTATTTGGTATCTTCCAACAAGAATCAGCTTGTCCTAACTGTGGTGGTGCTGGTGTAGATTTTACATCTAAATGTACTAACTGTGGTGGAGATGGTATTGTTAAACATAAAAGAACTATTAAGTTAAGAATTCCTCGTGGACTAGAAGATGGAGATACACTTCGTATGCCTGGTAAAGGTAATGCAGGTATGTATGGAGGTCCTAGAGGAGATATCTATATTAGTTTTAAAGTTAAAAAGCATGAAATCTATGAAAGAAATGGAAGAGATGTATATGTTAAAATACCTTTAACTATTACTGAAGCTATTCTTGGATGTAAGAAAGAAATACCTACAATTCAAGGTACTATTATTGCTGATATACCAGCTGGTACTCAAAATGGTGATAAGTTTAAGTTTAGAGGTAAAGGTGTAGATGATGAAAAGACAGGAAGAAAAGGAGATGCATTTGGCATTGCAGACATCATCATACCTACTAAACTAGATAGAAAACAAAAAGAATTAATCAAGGAATTATCTGATACTAAATTAGATTCTTATGATGTATTCAAAACATATAATAAATATACTAATTAAGGAGGATTATTATGATATCTACAATTAAAAATATTAAGGATAAATATGCAATTGAATTACCTAAAGATATATTATCTAAATTAAAGGTAAAAGATACTGATGATGTAGAAGTAAGTATCATAGATAATTCGCTTGTAATCAATAATGTTAAGATTAAAGAATTATCTGCTTTGGAAAGATTAAATATAAGATCTATTCAAAATAATTT
>CAMPCD010000046.1 GCA_946643435.1 uncultured bacterium | reverse complement strand
GTTAATAATTCATACATTAAAATACCCATTGAATAAACATCACTTTGGATAGTAGCACCTTTACCACTAGCTTGTTCAGGTGGTAAATAATGAACTGAACCCATAACTGAATTTGTTTGAGTTAATTGAGTTGAGTTTAAGGCCATAGCAATACCAAAGTCTGTTATTTTAATTAAGCCATTCTCTAATATCATTATATTTTGAGGTTTAATATCTCTATGTATTATATATGAATCATGGGCAGCTGACATACCATCAGTCACTTGAGACATAATATCAACAACTTCATTAAGTGTTAATTTACCTCTCTTTTTAAGTAATTGTTTTAATTGTTTACCTTCAATATATTCCATTACTATGTAATAAGAGCCATTGTCTTCACCTACATCATATACTTCTACAATATTTGGATGAGATAAAGATGAAGCTGATAAAGCTTCTCTTTGAAATCTTCTTACAAACTTTTCATCAGTAGCAAGATCTCCTCTTAATACTTTAACTGCTACATTTCTGTCTAAAATTGTATCATAGGCTAAATAAACATTAGCCATTCCACCTTCACCGATAGTCTTAATTATTTGGTATCTATCATTAATCTTTTGTCCCTTAACTATCATTTAGTAGACCCTCTTTCATTCTTTAATAATAAGGCAATAGATATATTATCTAATCCTCCACGAACATTACATTTCTTTATTAATTTAATAAGTTTTTCATCTACTTCAATATCTTCTTCATCAAGTACTTTTTCTATTTGTTCAACAGATAGCATATTAGTTAATCCATCAGAACATAACATTACACCATCTACATCAGATTCAACATCAAATATATCTAATTCACATTGATCAGATGCACCAAGTGCTCTCATTAATACATTCTTCTTAGGATGATTCTTAGCTTGTTCAGGTGATAAGTCTCCTGTTTCAACAAGGAAGTTAACTAATGTATGATCTTTAGTTACTTTCTTTAGTTTTCCACCTTTAATAACAAATCCTGATGAATCACCTATGTTAACAAACATTAAGAATTCTTTTGTTAATAAAGCCATAACACAAGTAGTACCTAATCCTTGAGCTTCAGGATTATCTTCACTATATTTAATTATTGCTGAATTTATTTCTTTAACATTTTCTCTTAACCAATTAACTGCATCTTGTTTTGATCCTATAGATGATAGTTTTTGGAATCTAGAGCCTATTTGAGTTACTACCATTGAAGAAGCAACTTCACCTGCTCTATGTCCTCCCATACCATCTGCTACTATCATTAAATGTTCAGATGATTGGTTTTTTACTATTGTTACAGAATCTTCATTATGACTTCTTACTCTTCCTGCATCAGTTATATAAAATGATTTCATAACTTATCCACCTCATTCGCTCTTAGCTGTCCACATGCAGCATCTATTTCATCACCGAATCTTTTTCTTACGGTAACATTAATCTTATTCTTTTTTAATATATCATAGAAATTCATTACATTCTCTTTAGGAGATGTTTTATATTCTATATGTGATGTTTCATTATAAGGGATTAAATTAACATATACATTTAAACCTCTTAACAACTTACTTAATTCTATAGCACATTCTTTTGTATCATTTATATCTTTTAAAAGTAAATATTCTATAGTAACTCTTCTATTAGTTTTATCTATATATTCACTTATCTCTTTAATTAAATCTTTTATAGGATATGCTCTATTAACAGGCATAAGTTTAGTTCTTAGTTCATCATTTGGTGCGTGTAATGAAATAGCTAAATTTGTTTGTAAGTCTTCTTCACCATATTTCTTAATCATTGGAATAAGTCCAGATGTAGATATAGTAATATGTCTTGCACCTATTTCTATACCATATGGAGAATTAATAATTCTTACAAAATTCATTACATTTGTATAATTATCAAATGGTTCACCTATACCCATAACTACTACAGAATCAATTCTTTCATCAATATCTTCTTGAATCATGATTATTTGTCTAACCATATCAGCTGCATCTAAATTTCTTACTTTCTTCAATCTCCCTGATTCACAAAAAGTACAACCCATATTACACCCTACTTGTGAAGATACACATATTGAATTTCCATAGTCATGTCTCATTAAAACAGCTTCTATATAATTACCATCATCTAATTCAAATAAATACTTATTCGTTAGTTTAGATGTTTGCTTAGTTTTAATGGTTAATAAATTGGTAGAAAATGTATTATTTAGTTTTTCTTGAAGGACTTTAGAAATATTAGACATCTCATAAAAATCATATATATGTTTTTTATAAATCCATTCAAATACTTGTCTTGCTTTAAATTTTTTCTCACCAATAGATAAGAAATATTCTTCTAAATCCTCTAACTTGTAATTAAATATATTTTCCATATTTCCACCTTACCTCAATTATACCAAATAATAGTAAAAAATAGTATATAAAAACCTCATTTTAATGAAATGAGGTCTTATTTATTTTCAGGCAATTTAGCCTTAATAGTTTTCTTTTCTATACTATCATGTTTTTCATAGTATTCTTTATCTATAGGCATATTCTTTTTAACTAATCTCTTATCTATCATGTCTCTTATTAATTCATAGATAATAGTAAATACTGGAACACCTATTAATAAACCTATTATACCAAATATTCCACCAAATAAAGTAATTGCAAATAATACCCAGAATGAAGGTAATCCTGTTGCATTACTTTGAATTCTTGGAGTAATAAGGTTAGCATCAATTTGTTGTAATACTATTATGAATAATACAAATATAATTGCCTTAACTGGACTAACAAAACAAATTAGAATAGCTGATGGAACAGTTCCTATGTATGGTCCAAAATAAGGAATAAGGTCTGTTAAACCAATTATTACTGCAATCAATAATGGATATGGGAATCCACAAATAAGTAAGAATAAGAATGTTGTTAATAAGATAATAGATGAATCAGTTACCTTACCTATCATGAAATTAACAAATACTGTATTAATATGCTTTAATTCAACTATAAATGAATTAACATGTTCATTATCAAAGATTGAATATAATACTTTCTTAGCTCCTGAACCAAAGTTTTTAGTATTAGCTAAAATATATACAGCAAATACAAATCCAATTAACCAATTTAAAATTCCTTTAGCTAAAGCTAATAAACCAGAACCTAAATTATTAATAGCTGAGTTTACTGCAGGTAATGCTATATCATTTAAACCATTTGTAATAGTAGATAAAATATTATCATAGTTAGCCATTACTTGATCTTCAATAGCACTATCAGATATCCACCTTCTTATGATATCTTCAGCATCAGTTAAATATGATGGCATATTAACAATAATACTCTTAATAGAGTTTAATAATTCAGGAATTATTATACTTATTAAAGTAACTATAACACCAACAATTATAGCTAATGTAACTGTTATAGATAGATTTCTTCTAACAGTTGGATTCTTAACATTCTTGAATGCTTTTTTCTCAAATACATTAACAATTGGATGCATGATATATGCAAGCACTAAACCAATTATTAATGGTTTCATTACATTAAGTAATCCACCTAATACTCCTACTACATCACCTAAGTGTAGAATAAAGAAATAAAACAATATTACTATAAATATACTTATTACTATTTGAGCATATTTATTCTCTAAAAGTTTCTTCATATTATCACCCTATTTTCATTATAAGTAATTATTATTAAAAAGTAAATTATCTAAAACAATTATATAAAATATATATTAAATGAATAATATATAAATAAAAATTATTATATATGAACGA
>CAMPCD010000045.1 GCA_946643435.1 uncultured bacterium | reverse complement strand
TACCAATTGCTATGGTAGTAGTACTAGAAGTATTTAGATTAATAACAAGAAAGAAATAAAAGTAGATAATAATCTACTTTTTTATTTACGTAAAAAAATATTAAATTATTTATGAATCAATAATAATACAATTATTTATATTATAATTAAAGTAGAGGTGAGTCACATGAAAAGACTTATTAAGCTATTATTAATAATACCTTTACTATTTATAGTATCTATCAGTGCAAAAGAGATAGATATGCAAGGAAATGAATTTGCTCAAGATAAGTTATATGAATCAGGAGATTTGTATAAGAATGTTTATATAAAAAATAACTATGCTGGTTTTTATACTCCTATTAGCGATTTGCTTTATTATACATATAGATTAAATGGTGATAGTTTTTCAGCTCGCGATAAAATTGGTTATCCTGGTAACAATGTATATAATGTTTTTTATCCAAGAATGCATTATGGTAAAAATATTTTTAATATAATTGAAGATCAACCAACTCAATTTATTATTCCTTATATATTAAATGATGTCGCTTTATGGAGCTATAGAAATAGCACTATGGTTAGTAGTGATACCGCTGGTAGCAGTGTTAATGATAATATTGGTTATTATAGTGAACCAAATCCTGTAGATGATTTTATGTATGTCATGAACAAACCATATTATACAGTTGAATGTGGCTCTGATGTTAAATATGGTGAAAGTACAACATGTAATCTATATTTAAATATTGATGCATATGGTAAAAAACGTGACGTTCCTCAATTGTTTTATTATTTAATGAATACTGATTTATCGTTTAAGATTAATAGCGAAGATTATGAATTATATAATGTAAGAGTTAATGAAGATACTAGATTTACATACAACAATGGAGTGATAGCAGGTCAGTTATTTGATTTCACGAATCTAAGAAATTTAGATTTTTCCGATCAGAATTCTAAAATTGATCAACAAATAATTGATGAGTATAAGAAACATGGTACATTAACAAATACATGTGATAATTATGATATTGATGAATCTGAAAGAGAATCTTATGGAATTAAAGTACCAATTAATAGTATAGAAAACAATGATAATATTTGCGTGCCTAAAAATATGTATATGATTAAAGTATTAACATTTGATATTACTCCATTCAATAATGAAACAAAGGATGGAATTATTTCGCTATCAGATATGGATATAGTAGTATCTTTAGAAGATGAAGAAGGTAATAAAATTAATATTTCTGGTAAAATTGATGAATTGGATGATACAATAGTTCCGATGATAAGTACAGAAAATGTTAAAGGAATAGAAGAAAATCCGAAGACAGGTTTATTTAATTATTTGTTATTAATAATACCAGTTATATTATTAGGTATTGGATTTAATTTATTAAGAAAGATTAATATATTTAAGAAAATATAAAAGTAGATAATAATCTACTTTTTTCTTTACGTCAAAAAATATTAAATTATTTATGAAACATTATTAATAAAGTTATTTATATTATAATTAAAGTAGAGGTGAGTCATATGAAAAAGCTTGTTAAACTATTATTAATATTACCTTTACTATTTATAGTATCTATCAGTGCTAAAGAGATAGATATGAATGGAGAACCATTTACTGATGATATATTTTACGAATCAGGTGATATTTATAAAAATGTTCATGTTATAAATGGTGAATATGCAGTTTTTAAAACTTATAAAGAAAAATTATTCTATCGTGTTTCATTAGTATCTGGAACGGATGCGTCTCCTAATAATAAAGTTGGTGTTGGACATTCTTACAATATTTTTTATCCTTATGAATATAATAGAAATGAAAGTATATTCGGTCTTGAATATAATGTACCAACATCTTTCTTAATACCTTATTATCATGAAGATGCTGTATTGTGGACTTATCGTAGTGGTAATGTAGGTATGGAAGAACAAGTAATCATTGAGGAATGGTTTAATTATTTTATGAATAAACCTTATTATACTGTTGAATGTGGCAATAGTGTTAAGTATGGTGAAAGTACTTCGTGTGATTTATATTTAAATTTTGAACAATATGGTGAGGGTATATTAGATTTGCTATTTTACTTAATTGATTCTGATTTTACTTTCAAAGTAAGTAGCAATGATTATGAATTATACAATGTAAGAGTAAATGAGGATACTAGATTCACATATAATAATGGTATAGTATCAGGTCAACTATTTGATTTTAGTAATATTAGGCAATATAAAGAAGATGTTAGATCTATTGATGAAGATATCGTTATTAAAATTATTAAGGAATTCCAAAAACATGGAGAGCTTACTAATAGCTGTTCAGGTGAAATTGATTTAAGTGGATATTCGAGAAGTTCATTAGTTGGGATAACTACTGTTGGTAGCGCATCAACATGTATTTCTAAGAATAAATATAAAATTAAAGTGTTAACACTTGATATAACTCCATTAAATAATGAAACAAAGGATGGAATTATAACATTATCAGACATGGATATGAATATAGCTGAATATGACGAAGAGGGAAATGTAAAACGTGTATCCGGAAAACTAGAAGAAATAGATAATACAATAGTTCCAATGATAAGTATAGAAAATGTTAAAGGAGTAGAAGAAAACCCGAAGACTGGTTTATTTAATTACTTATTATTAATAATACCTATTACATTATTAGGTATTGGATTTAATCTATTAAGAAAGATTAATGTATTTAAGAAAATATAAAAGTAGATATCAATCTACTTTTTCTTTACATAAATAAAAGGTAAACTTAAGTGTTAATTAACAAAATATTAACAAATTATTATATAATTATAATAGAGGTGGATTATATATGAAAAAATATATAAAACTATTATTAGTATTACCTTTATTATTTATTACATCTATTAGTGCAAAAACATATGACTTAAATGGAGAAAAATTTGAGACACAAAAGGTATATTTATCTGGTGATATTTATAATAACGTTAACCTTTTAAATGGTGCTTTTGCTGAATTTAAAGCTGCAGATTATAAAATTAATTATCATTATATATATGATGACGATGATGATTATGTAGTTGGTATGCAAAATAAAATTGGATCAGCCTCTGCTAATTTAGTATCTAATAGATATATTATTAAATCAAATAATATAATATCTTCTGCTGTTTTTGGCGTAAAAGAAGATCAAGTAACAAATTTTATTATTCCGAAAGCTTTTGGTGATGATTGTGTATGGGATTATCATGATAAATACTATCAAAGTAATGGAAATGGAGGTTATGAACCTAAATATAAAGATTATTTTGAATATTTATTTAGTATTCCAAAATACAGTGTAGTTTGTGATAAAAATGATTATTCCTATGGAGAAGAAGGCAATTGTTCGGTTTATATTACCATGAATGGATTCGATAATGCTAGTTTATTTTTTGGGATAATGACTACATCATTTAATCTATCAAGTGAAGATTATAAAATATATGATGTAAATATTAATAATATAACTGGATTAGAATATTCAAATGGTAAAATTAGTGGTACGTTATTTAATTATAATATTATTAAAGAACCTTCAGATAACTCCTATGATTATTATGAAAAAATAGTGCGTGAGAATGTAGAACAAAAAACCGAGTGTGTATTAAAATATGAAGATATTTATGGTGTAGATGATGGATGGAATGCTGATACATTAAGTCCTATAGATCCAACAAGATGTGAAATAGAAAAAAACATATTTAAAATAAAACTTCTCGATTTTAAAATTAGTTCAATTTATAATGAAAACAAAAATGGATATATTGATTTAAACAATGTTTCTATATCTTTTTCAGACAATGGAACTGACTATGTTGGTTTTGAGTCAGAACTAAGTGAAGATACTGTTATGGTTCCAATGATTGGTGAAGTTAAAGGCGTAGAAGAAAATCCTAAGACAGGTTTATTTAATTATTTATTATTAATAATACCAG
>CAMPCD010000044.1 GCA_946643435.1 uncultured bacterium | reverse complement strand
TATCATGATTACACACAACAATATTATTATAGAGCTAGATATTTCCCTAAATGGGGAGCAAATAAATTCTATGGTGTAGATGACTTAGGTATGAGTTGGAATCCTGTATATCAAGAATGGCCATCTGATAAAACTATGTTTGAATCTGCTAAGAGTAAATATATGAGTAATAGACCATTTGCAGTATATTTTGCAGGTGTTACTACTCATAGAACATATGATGTTCCATCTGAATTTGGTGATAAGTATACTTATCTATGGGATAATAAGAACTATCCTATAACTACAAAGAGATATTTATCTAAGATGAAAGAACTAGATGATGCTTTAGCTGAATTATTAAAAGAACTTGAAGATGAAGGTATATTAGATGATACAGTTATTGCATTATTTGGAGACCATTATCCATATGGTTTAAAAGATGCAGACATAAATGCATACTTAACAGATAACAATGCATCATATACTGTTAATAGTAATTCAACAGCTGATCACAATGTTGACAGAACTCCATTGATAATATATAATTCAAGTCTTGAGGAAGGTATTAAAGTAGAAGACTATACTACAATAATCGATTTATTACCAACTCTATTTAATATGTTTGATGTTAATTATGATCCTAGATTATATTTAGGAACAGATATATTTAGTAAATTACATGAATCAAGAGCATACTTTGTTGATGGTTCATGGCAAGATGAAAATGCATCTTATTATGCACCTTCATCAAGAATTACTTATGTACCTGGTAAAAAACAATATAGTGCACAAGAATTAAAGAATATAAATCTTGAAATAGTACAAAGACAATCTATGTCTGCATCTGCTATCAGATCTAATTATTTCAATTATTTAGGAGAAGGACTTAAGAAGTATAGTTATTTAAATACAACTACTACAACTACTGAAATACAAAAAGAAGAGGAATGATAATACATGAAGTTAGTAATTGTTGAATCACCAGCAAAAACTCATTCAATTGGTAATTACTTAGGTAAAGACTATAAAGTAGTTTCATCTAAGGGTCATATAAGAGATTTAGCTACAACAGGTAAATTTGGATTAGGTATCGATGTTGAAAACAACTTCGAACCTAATTACAAAATTAAAGCAGGACGTAATAAAGATGTTCAAGCTTTAAAGAAAGATGCTAAAGAATCAGACTTTGTATATCTAGCAACCGACCCAGACCGTGAAGGAGAAGCCATAAGTTATCATTTATTTGAAGCATTAGATTTAAATGAAGATAAATATGAAAGAGTAGTATTCAATGAGATTACTAAGAATGCTGTATTAGAAGCATTTAATCATCCTAGAAAAATAGATTATGATCTAGTTAAATCTCAAGAAACTAGAAGAATGTTAGATAGAATAATTGGTTTTAGATTATCTAAATTAATGCAATCTAAGACTGAAGGTAAGTCAGCAGGTCGTGTTCAATCTGTAGCTCTTAAACTTGTTGTTGATAGAGAAAGAGAGATTGAAAGTTTTATTCCTGAAGAATATTGGGAAATAAATGCTGTATTTGATGAATTTAAAGCATCATTAGAAAAATATAATGGTAAGAAATTAGAATTACATAATGAAGAAGAAGTTAATAATGTATTATCTTCATTAAGTAAAGACTATAAAGTAAGTTTAGTTGAAAAGAAAGAAAAGAATAGAAAAGGAGTAATGCCTTTTACTACTTCATCTTTACAACAAGCTTTAATTAATAAATATTCTTATTCATCAACTAAAACTATGCAAATAGCTCAAAAGTTATATGAAGGTATTGATATTGGTTCTGAAACAGTAGGTTTAATAACTTACATGAGAACTGACTCAACTAGATTATCTCCTGTATTTATTACGGAAGCATTTAAATATATAGAAGATGAATATGGTAAAGAATATGTAGGTGTTGTTAAGAAGGGGAAGAAGACTGAAAATGTACAAGATGCCCATGAAGCTATTCGTTGTACATCAGTTACTCGTACACCTGAAAGTATTAAGAAGTATTTATCAGATGATGAATATAAAGTATATTCAATTATCTATGCAAGATCACTTGCATGTTTAATGGCTGATTCTAAAATATTATCTACAACTATATTATTAGATAATAATAATTATGAATTTAAAGCTACTGGTACTATTGAAACTTTTGATGGTTTCTTGAAAGTTTATAGACCTTATTATTCAACAAGTGATGAAGAACTTCCAAATATAAGTGAAGGTTCTATTCTATCAACTGATAATGTTGAATCAGAACAAAAATTCACTAAACCTAAACCAAGATATACAGAAGCTACATTAATCCAAGAGATGGAAGAATTAGGTATAGGTAGACCTTCTACTTATGCATCAACTATGCAATTACTTAAGACTAGAGGATATGTAAGAGTATTAGAGAAAAAATTCCATCCTACTGAAATAGGTATTAATATAACTGATAAGTTACAATTAGGTTTCTCAGATATAATCAATGTTGATTATACAAAAGAGATGGAAGATGATTTAGATAAAATAGCTGACAATAAAATGGATAATATAGAAGTATTAAGAAGTTTCTATAATACTTTTGAACCATTAGTTGAACGTGCATTTAAAGAAATGGAAAAGGATGCACCTGAAGAGACAGGAGAAACTTGTCCTGAATGTGGTAACCCTTTAGTTATAAGACATGGTAAATTTGGTAAGTTTGTTGCTTGTTCAAATTATCCTGAATGTAAATATATCAAAAAGGAAGAAAAACAAACTGTTGAAGTATGTACATGCTTAAAGTGTGGATCTCCAATTGTTGAAAGAAAAACAAGAAGAGGTAAAGTCTTCTATGGTTGTTCAAATTATCCTAAATGTAAAGAAGCATATTGGGATAAACCAACAGGTAATAAATGCCCTGAATGTAGTTCAATGTTAGTTGAAAGTAAAGATGGAATTAAATGTTCATCATGTGATTATAAAGGATAGAATATGGAAATAGGAAGAATAATTGGATACATATTAATTGCTACTGTAGTTCTATTAATATTTTTACTTAGTAGAATACCAGTAGAAAGAAAACAAAGATTTAATATATCAGATGAAGGTAAAAGAATTAATAAAATATTAACAATTATATTTATTGTTTTTGGTATTATATATATGTTATATGTTTTATTAAAGTTATTATCTTTAATTGGATTATTTTTAAATCTTGGTGCTGTAGAAGGCGGAGCAAGTTATCCACTTTTATTAATACCAGCATTAATATGGAATAAAATACTTTTATTTATTGATAAACCAATAGGTAAAGTAATAATTCAAAGTGTTCTACTTATTCCAATTATTATAATTTTATATATAAAATATAATAAGATAAAAAACATGAAAGAGGAGTAATCCTCTTTTTTATGTTATAATTAAATTAGGTGATAATAATATGCCAGCAGCAAGAATACATGAAGTAATAGCATTAAAAGTTAATCAAGATTGTAACTATGATAATACTTTATTAAGACTAGGTACTATTTCTCCTGATAGTTGGAGAAACTCAGAAAAACTTAAAAACAATAATGGTAAGAATATAACTCATTTTAGAAATCCTGATGTTACAGAAGGAGAATCAAATGATTATGATAGATTCTATGATAAATATAAAAATGATATAAACAATCCATTTTATTTTGGTTATCTAGTTCATTTAATGGTAGATCAATATTGGAAGACTTATATAGATCCTAAGTATTGTTTTAAAGAAAATGGTATTGATAAGTGTAGATTAAGAGATGGTTCTATTGTTAATAATGAACATTACTTTAGTTATTATGAAGATGAAAAGATTCAAAGAATGTTAGCTAAGAAATATAACTTAGGTTTATTACCAACTAATATGGATGAATTATCTAACTTTGAATGTAATATTGAAGAAATAGATTTAGATGGTTTATTTGGCCCAGCTGGAACTGTTAACTTTGTTAATTCTAGATTAATGCCTAAAGAGAAATCTGAAGAATCTGTATTATATGGATTTAATGATATAGATTCATACACTGATGAAACTACAGAGTTTGTTAAGCAAGAATTAACAAGACTACTTAGTTTAGATAATGAAAGTCATAGAGTACAATAA
>CAMPCD010000043.1 GCA_946643435.1 uncultured bacterium | reverse complement strand
AGAATTAATAATATTAAGTAAGTACTATGTACTTACTTTTTATTCGTATGAATTTAGCTATTTATATGGTATAATTTATACGAGCGTGATTAATATGAATTTGAAGAAAATTATTATATTATTTATAGTTTTATTAATAGATCAAATAACTAAATATATGATATGTATGAATGATTCATTTATTACTGTAATTGATAATTTCTTTTATATAGATTACACATCAAATACAGGTGCTGCTTTTAGTATATTAAGTGGTCACAGTATTATGTTAATAGTATTAACAATCATAGTATGTGTAATGATATATCATATAATGTATTCGTATAAAGAAAATAAACTTAATAACTTAGCTTTTGGTATATTATTTGGTGGTATATTAGGTAATTTCTTGGATAGAATATTTGTAGGATATGTAAGAGATTTTATATCATTTAAATTTGGTAATTATTATTTTCCTACATTCAATATTGCTGATATAGCAATTGTTATAGGTGTAATACTATTAATAATATCTACAATAGTAGAGGAGATGACAAAAAATGGAAATAAGAGTAGAAGAAGTAAAAGAAAAAAGACTAGATAAATTCTTAACAAATTATATAGATGAATCTAGATCATATATAACTAAATTAATTAAAAATGGTAATGTTCTAGTTAATGATGAAGAAGTTAATCCTCATTATGAAGTAAGAATAGATGATATTATTACTATAGACGAAGATTATAAAGAAGAATTAAATATAGAACCTGAAAATATACCATTAGATATTGTATATGAAGATGATGATATTATTCTAATTAATAAACCATCAGGTATGGTAGTTCATCCAGGTAATGGTAATAATACTGGTACATTAGTTAATGCATTAATGTATCATACTAATTCTTTATCTGATTTAAATGGAGAAGTTAGACCTGGTATAGTTCATAGAATAGATAAAGATACATCAGGTATTATGATAGCTGCTAAGAATAATAAAGCGCATGAAATATTATCCGATATGTTATCTCGTCATGAAATAGAAAGAGAATATATTGCATTAGTTAAAGGTGAATTTCCTAATGATACAGCTACTATAGATGCACCAATTGGAAGAGATGAAAAGAATAGAATCAGAATGGCTGTTACTTCTAAAAATTCAAAAGATGCTATTACACATCTTAGAGTAATTAAAAGATATAAAGGCTATACTTTATTAAGATTAAAACTAGAAACAGGAAGAACACATCAAATAAGAGTTCATTTGAATTATATAGGTTATCCTATTGTAAATGATCCTTTATATGGAACATGTGATAATCCTTCATTTGGACAATTCTTACATTCAACATCAATTAGATTTAAACATCCTATTACAGGAAAAGAATTATTCTTTGAAGTACCTCTACCTAAAGAATTTGATACATACCTTGAAGGATTAGAAGAAAAAGAATAAAATATAATTTGAAAGGATGATTATAATGAATGAAATGAGTATTTCTAAACCTGATGAAATAACTATGAGATTAGTTCATTATTTTGTTACTAAAGAAAATTATCAACCAATTATAGTTAATGGATTAGATAATGAAATTTGGCTAGAAAATTTAGAAAAAGATTATTCTGTAATTAGAATAAATAGTAATTATATTCATAATAAAGAACAATTAGACTTTGATAAATTTAAAGCCAAGACAGTTATTAAACAAATAAAAAAGAAAACATTATCATTAAGTATGAATTATTTAACCATACTACTTAATGTTAATGAAGGTTTAACAATAGAAGATAGTAAGAATAATAAGATATTAGTTATTGAAGATACTAAAGATATTAATAAAGTATTAAAAGATACATTCCCTAATATCAAAGATGATGAAATATCATCAGATGATGCTATGGATTTCTTTATTAATGTTACTAATGATATAAATAAGAGTACTGAAGAAAGAAATAAGATATATGAAAAAACATTTGCTAAGAAATTTGTATTTGTTACATATATTATTATGGCTATCAATGTATTAGTATTTGTATTACAAATGTATGGAATAGTAACTGCTTCTAAATTTGGTATGAATGCTAATATGGTAAGAGCTGGTGAGTATTATAGATTATTTACTGCTGCATTCTTACATGGTGGATTAATACATTTATTATGTAATATGTATTCATTATATTTAATAGGTACTGAATTAGAAACAGTTTTAGGAAAAGTCAAATTCTTAGTAATTTACTTTATATCTATAATAACAGCTTCACTTTTAAGTGGAGTAATGGGTGGTAATGCTACATCCGTTGGAGCATCTGGTGCTATATTTGGATTACTAGGAGCATTATTATACTTTGGATATCATTATAGATTATATTTAGGTAATGCTATTATTTATCAAATATTACCAGTCATAGCAATTAACTTATTTATAGGTTTTACTGTTCCAGGAATAGATAACTTTGCACATATAGGTGGTTTATTTGGAGGCTATTTAGCAGCTATGATAGTAGGTGTAAATGGTAAAGTTAACACACAAGATAGAATAAATGGTATAATAGTGTCAAGTATACTAATAGTTTTCTTGACATATGTATTATTGTTTAGATAGAATAAATAATTACGAAAGGGTGGTTTAGATGGCAACAAGAAATTTAACTAATTTAATTATGAGAAAAGTAGATGCTATTATCGAAGAAAACAAGAATTTAGAAACAAATGGAAATAATCTTTCAATAATGGATTATGAAAATAAAGCTAAATTAGTAAGATATTATGTTTCTACAGATTTAGAGAAAAAAATTGGTACAGAAGATGTTGAAAGAAGTGACATTAAAACAGTACCTGAACTTGATAGAGGGCAATTTATAGTTAATTATCCATTTGCAGATGGTACATTAATATTTACTGTTATAAGAAACAAAGATGGAATTGATATTACAGCAGCTGAATTACCATCAGTTCATGTAAGTGATCCTGGTGAAATACCTGAAGGATCTTATGAAAATTTCATGAAAATTAGAATAACTAATGGAATAATTACAAATGATATCAAATTTGCTGAAGATGACTTAGAAGTTGTTGAAGAGATGTATACAGACTTTGATAGATTAGATGCTAAGAGTTTTGCTTTAAGAAGAAGTGAAAATAATAATTTAGTATATGGTGGTACATTATCTCCAATATTATATGCAAAGGGAAATAAAGAATACTTCCAATTTAAATGTATTGGACAAGATGGAGAAAAGAATTCCAGTGTTATTCAAAAAATAATTGATTCATTAACAAGTAATTCTTTAATACCTATACCAGTATCAAGAATGAATGCTCCAATTATTCAATCTTCTGATGTAATTTATTCTACATTAAGAGAAAATTTAGAGAAGAATAGAATTGTTAAAAAGCCTGTTCATCCAGTTCAAAAGAAAAAAATAGACTAATATTAGTCTTTTTTTTATGTTAAAATTATTATAGGTGATAGTTATGAGAGAGTGTATTGATAACTATATTAATTATATAAGTACAATTAGAAACTATTCTGATTATACTGAAAAGAATTATCAAATAGATTTAGATAACTATGAAGATTATATTAAAAAACATAGATTAAATTTTAAAACAATCAACTATGATAATATTATTAAATACAATAAGTATTTAAAAGAAGAATTAAAACTTTCAGCTTCTTCTTTATCAAGACACTTATCAACTTTAAGAAGTTTTTATAATTATTTATTAAGTGAAAATATTATTACAAGTAATCCTTTTAATTTAATATCATCACCAAAGAAAGCAAGTAAATTGCCTAATTACATGAAATATAGTGAATTTGAAGAAATGATTAATTCCTGTGATGAAACTGTATTAGGTATAAGAAATAGATGTTTACTAGAAGTATTATTATCTACTGGTGCTCGTATTGGTGAATTAATAAATATAGAATTAGATGATATTGATTTATCTAATAAAGAAATAAAAGTATTAGGTAAAGGTAATAAAGAAAGAATAGTTTTTTTAAATAATCATGCTGTTGAGTCTATTAAAAATTATTTAAATAATAGTAGATCTGAATTATTAGGTAATAAAAAAAGTAATAAATTATTTATCAATCATATAGGAGGTAATCTTACAACTAGAGGTGTAAGAACTATATTAGATAATATTATTACTAAATCATCATTAAGTATTAAAGTAACACCACATATGTTTAGACATACATTTGCAACAATGTTATTAAATGAAGGGTGTGACTTAAAGTCTGTTCAAGAGTTATTAGGACATGTTAATATGAGTACAACTCAAATATATACACATGTAACTGGTGAATATATTAAGAATATATATTTACATTCTCATCCAAGAAGTAAAAATACTAGCAAGTAACTTGCTAGTATTCTTTTTTTATTAAATTAAGTAAGATATAAATTTAATAACTGCTTTAACAATTCTCCAAAACATGTTAGTTCCTTTCTATCTCTCTCAATAATATATATACAAGATAAATCTTGAAATCTCGACAAATTTAAAATAAAAAAATTTTTTTCTACTTTTTGTCGAGATTTGACTACTCAATCTTGTATATATAGTAGTAGAAGGGAGATGAAATACATCAATAAGAAATTAATTATTAGACAAGAAGAAATGTCTGATTGTGGAGCTTGTTCTTTATTATCTATTATTAGATATTATGGTGGGAATGCTTCTTTAGAAGAACTAAGAATATCTTCTTTGACAACCAATCATGGTGTTAATGCATATAACTTAATCCAATGTGCAAGAGGACATGGTTTTGATGCTACAGGTATGAACCTTGACTCAATACCTAGTGATAAACTACCATGTATTGCACACATAAAACTAAATACAACTCTCTCTCATTTTATAGTTATATATAAGATTAAGAATGATGAGTTAATTATCATGGATCCAGCTTTTGGTTTTAGGAAGATTAAGAAAGAATTTTTTAATAAAATATCAACTCACATATATATTCTTTTGACACCCAAGCACATCATAAAAAATCACATAAATAATAAGTCTATTAATACAATCTTAATACAATTAATTCTTTCTAAGAAAATGAATATTCTATATATTTTATTCTTGAACATTATATTCATTCTTAGTTCCATAATTAATAGTTTTTATATTTCTATATTATTAAAGAATACAGCTTATTACATTATTATCATGTTGTTTATAAATATATTGATATATAATCTCATTCAATATTTAATAAGAAA
>CAMPCD010000042.1 GCA_946643435.1 uncultured bacterium | reverse complement strand
ATAATAATAAAATTAATAAACCTAACTTCTTACTTTTCATATATACCTCTACTTAATATCATTATATCAACCTATATTTTTTACAATCAATACTACTATTGTATAGTATACAAAAAACAATACTTGTTAGTATTGTTTTTAATCAACTCTTTCCCATGTACTATTATTTCCTTGTAGTACTAATTCATTAAATACAGCTTGAGTATCATTAAAGTAATCTCCTTCATGATATCTTAAATTTGAATCACTAGGATTAATGCACCATTTGCCATGTTCCTCAAATACAACATCACCAGTTAAGCCAGTTGTGAAACTATACTTTATGAATGCACTAACCCCTATTGAGCGAACCGATGATGGTATATATATGTAATTTGGTGTGTTAGAAGCAAATGCACCTCTTCCAATACTTTCAACTCCATTAGGAATAATAATTCTTGAATTAATTCCACAATAATGGAATGCGCTAGGTCCTATTGTACGCAACGATGTTGGTAAAGATAATGAAGTAATTTTCGAAATAGAAGCAAAAGCACTATCTCCTATTTCTTCTACACCTTCAGGTATTACCATATCAATATTTCCTACTTTTTTATTACGATAAGTACTATCTATTACTTTCTTTTTAGTACTATCTTCATATATAAAAGTATTTTCTAAATATGCATTCTTATGATAAGCACCAAAGATTTCATCATTATAACCTGAATCACCCGTAAGAGATCCATCATATAATATGTTCATAACATGGTCAAAAGCGTCATTTCCTATTGATTCAACAGTACTTGGAACGGTTATTTCATCAATGTGAGTATATTCAAAAGTGTTTTCTCCAATGCTTTTAACTGAATTTGGGATAAACACCTTCCTGATATGTAATTCATTTTTGAAGGCATAAGCCGAAATGTTTTCTACGCCATCAGGAATAGTTAATTCAATTGTAGTAGAATTGGAATCAAAATAAGGACTATAATATTTTACTAAATTCTTACCATCTTCAGATATAATCATTCCATCAATTTTATAATGATTTAAATAAGTAGCTCCCCAATTTCGGTTATCATCATCAAATGTTGCGGAACCATGATACTTTATAAGAAATACGCCATCAAAAGCATTATTATCAATACTTACAACACTCGATGGTATTTCTAAAACATCATAATTATAATTTTCAAATGGTGAATCATGTATTTCTAATAACGTATTAGGAAGTGTTATACTTTCAAGTGCCTTATAACTGAAAGCATCTTTAATAATAGAAACAACTCCATCTGGAACTACAACGTTTTTATCTCTTCCTTCATAGCCTTGTAATATGCTAAGTTCTTCATCAGCATAAACAAAATCACCGTTAATATATGGATTAAGAAACTTTGCACCCCAATTATCATTATCGTTTGGAGCAGAACCTGTATAATATAATGATTTAATAGCACCAAATGCTTCTTCTCCAATTGAAGTTACTGAATTTGGAACATATATTTCATTTAATCCTGAATAATAGAAAGCATATGAACCTATTCTTTTAATTCCATCTATTAAAGTAACATCAGTAACTTTAGAATTGTTAATAATATAGCTTCCTATTTCATTAACTGTTCCAGGAATTGTAATACTATCATTTAAAATATTAGCAAATGCACCATCACCTAATTTATTTAAAGATTCAGGAAATGTTATATCTTCTATTTCAATATAGGAAAATGCTGGTCCATATATTTCAGTTATACCATCAGGTATAACTATATTTGTATTATTACCTAAGTATGCAACTATCCTTGTTGGATCATTTACATCATATGCCCATTCACCTTTAATTACAGCATTACCTGCTGAAAAATAGTTTCCTGTATTATAACCATATACATGACCATTTTCAGGAATACCATTAAATACTTTAATACCTGCAAAACCTAATTGATTATTATCCACTGTATCAGAATCAATTTTCTTAAATACTACAGCTTTTAAACTTGGACAAGTAAAATTATATGCCCTTGTACTATTAACTTCTTCATCAACTACTAATACACCATTTAAATTTGGACATGAAGTATTATGAGAATTAAAATATGAGTATATATCAGTTTCACCAATACCACCAATATGACCCACAGATAATATACTATTTAGTTTACCAACTACATTATTCATATCTATTAATGATGCTTTAGGTGATCCTGAAGTTCCACCATAACCGCCAGTCACATTCATATTATAACCATTTGATCCAGTATAGTTTGAATATAATTCACCTTCATCACTTACATATATTGTTTCTTCTTGTTTTAATTCATCCCATGTCTTGATAAGATTCATATTGGTATCATATAAACCTGCAGCTAAAGTTTGATATGACATAACATCTGTCATTCCAGGTGCTGCTGAAGCTAATCTTGTTGTTGGTAAAGCAAACAAATCTACTCCAAAAGTAATAACTGCATCTTCAGTAACAGGTTTTAATAAATATATTTGTATTATTCCATCTTTAAATGATTTAGCAGGTATTGTTACTGTAGTACCATCTGTTATTTCAACTTCAGTACCATCTTCTTCATATAACAATACTGATTCAATATATTCAGCGTAATCTATTGTTGATTCAATATTTATTCTTAATTCTACATCTGCATCATAGTCAGCAGAATTGTTTGCTATTTGATAATGAAAAATTGAACTATCATGTTCATCAACAGATGCCATGGATAAGACTCTTGTGTTAAAAGTTAGAGAATGTTTATCTTCTGATATTTCTATATGATCATCAGAATCGTCAGGATATGCTTGTGAAAAGAACACATCAAAATCACCCATACCTATTTTTGTATTTCCATTCAAAATCAAGTTGGTTGTAACTGCTGCAAAACCAACTGCTAAAAATAATAATAAAATTAATAAACCTAACTTCTTACTTTTCATATATACCTCTACTTAATATCATTATATCAACCTATATTTTTTACAATCAATACTACTATTGTATAGTATACAAAAAAGATGTATTACTACATCTTTTCTATTCTATTAATTATTATTTGATATTTATCTAATCTTCTTTCAACATTACCTTCTACTTCAACTAAATCATTTACTTTAATATCAGCTATTTGATTTATGTATTTAGGAAATAATACAAAGTCTCCAGTAGATGTTTCATCAGATAAAGTTAAGAAACACATATCTTCATCTTTCTTAGTTTTTATCATATTTATTCTTTCAACTAAATATACACCTTTAATCTTTTTATTAAAGTTATCTTTAATATCAATTAATTTAAATAAGGTAGGATATTTAGAAGAAGGATGAGATGATATATAGAATCCAAATAATTCTTTTTCTATTTTCATTTCAACTTCTGATGAAGATTCATCAACTTCTAATATTTCAGGTTTAGATACAAGTGATTCATCTAAATCAGATATAAGATCTGCATAGTTGATAAGGGTATCTAAATTAAACTTTAAAGTATTTTTATTAAATCCAAATGATTTAAAACAATCAGCATCAATTAATATTTCTAATACTTTCTTATTAACTTCTTTTTTAGATACTCTAGATAAGAAATCATATATATCTTTAAATGGTTCATTACCTCTTATTTTAACTATATTATCTGCAGCTACATTACCTACTCCTTTAATACATCTAAGAGGTAATCTAATAGCATTATCTTCTTTAACATATACTTTATCACTCTTATTAATATCTGGTTTTAAGATATTAATACCATATTTCTTAGATTCTTCAATATATTCTTTTGTCTTAGCTTCTCCACCTATATTATTATTAAGCAAATTAATATAATAATACTCTGGATAATGTACTTTAAGATAAGCCATTTGATAAGCTATAAATGAATATGCTACTGAATGTGATTTATTAAATCCATAGTCAGCAAATTTAACTATAAGATCATATACTTCTTTAGCTTTATCTTTTGAATAACCATTCTTAATAGAATTATTAATAAATCTATCTTTAGCTTCTTCTATTAAGTTAAGTTTCTTTTTACTTATAGCTCTTCTTACTATATCTGCTTCACCAAATGTGAAACCACCCATTTTAGATAATATTTGCATGACTTGTTCTTGATATATCATGATACCATATGTATCTTCTAATATATCTTTTAATGAATCATCTATATAATCAATTTTAACTTTACCTGAATGTCTTTTAATATAATTATCTATTTCACCCATAGGTCCTGGTCTATAGATTGCTATAGCCATGATTAAATCTTTAAACTCTTTTGGTGCAAGTTTTTTTAAGAATGATTTCATTCCTGTAGATTCAAATTGAAATACACCAACTGTATCTGCATTTGAGAATAATTCATATACCTTTTTATCATCTAAAGGTATTTTATTAATATCTAATTTAATACCTTTTTCTTTTTCTATATCTTTTAATATATCAGATATAATTGTTAAATTCTTAATAGATAAAAAGTCCATTTTAAGAAGACCTAAATCTTCTAGTTCATTCATAGTATATCCTGTTAAGAATTCTTCTCCATTGTAAACTAAAGGAACTACATCAGTTAAACTTACTTCAGATATTACTACACCTGCAGCATGTATTCCGATATGTTTCTTTATTCCTTCTAAATATAAAGCTTCATTGAAAGTTTTTTCCAATATTGGATAATCATTAAATAATGATTTAACTTCATCATTTATATTACTTCTTAATTCTTTCTTAGGATTTTTATCTATATAAGGTAATAAATAACCTAATACATTATCATCTACATTATTTATTTTAGCTACTGCTCTTATAGCTTCACGAGATGCAAATGTACCATATGTAACAATATGAGCTACTCTATTTGTTCCATATTTATTTCTTACATATTCTATTACTTCATCTCTTCTATCAGCATCAAAGTCAATATCGATATCAGGCATTGTTACTCTTTCAGGATTTAAGAATCTTTCAAATATTAAATTATATTTTAAAGGATCAATAGATGTAATACCTAATGAGTATGCAACTAATGAACCTACAGCAGAACCTCTTCCTGCTCCAACAAATATATTATTCTTTATAGCAAATCTTACATAGTCAAATACTATTAAGAAATAATCTACAAATCCCATGTCAGTTATAACTTTTAATTCATAATCTAATCTATCTTGATAATATGCAGTAATATTATTGTTTAATCTTCTAGCTAATCCTTTATTAGCTAAATTAATTAAATATTCCTTTGAATCTTTAATTGTTTCATCATAATGAGGAATATATCTTTTATTCTTAGGAAATTCAATATTAATCATGTTAGTCATAATTGATATATCATCTTTAATAGTTAAATCAATTACGGAATTAGAATAATCTTTTAATTCTTGATCACCTAATTTTAATCCTCTATCTATAAACTCTAAATAATTAATATATTTACTATTATTTTTATCTAATGATAATATCTCATTTATATAAATAACCTTATCAGTAATTAATAAAGCATTCTTCTTTTCTTCATCATTCTTATAACTAATAAATATTATCTTATATATATCTTTTA
>CAMPCD010000041.1 GCA_946643435.1 uncultured bacterium | reverse complement strand
ATACTGGTGTTATAACAACATTTAAAATTACATCAACAAATAAAAATAAAATTGGTACTGCATCAAATATTTCAATCGATAATTTGATGGTGGAATATGAAGATAATCCTTTATTTAATACAGTAGAGTTTCCTGAACTAACATCAGGTGTTGAAATTATTGAAAATGAAGAAATTAAAGGTGAAGAAATAACTAATCCTGAAACTGGTGTTGAAACAACTAATATTATTCTTATATTATTAGCAATAATTGGTTTAATGATGGCATATTTTGCTTTTTCTAAGAATAATTTCTTTAAAAATTTTAATTAAGATAGTTTATACTATCTTTTTTATTTTTTTATGCTATAATAACTCAATGTGTGAAGAGGGGGATATTTGATTATGACACACATTGATTTATGCAACGAAATAGCAGATGAATACGAAAAATTTTTAGAAAGTGTAAGTGCTACTCCAGACTTTGATGAAGTTAGAGGAAATCATGCTTGTGACTTTATGCCAGCAAGATTTGACTATGTATCATATCCTGCTGAAGAAGCTGTAGCTAATGCATCAAATAATGAATTTCTTATTTTATGGAATGAAATATTAAGTGGTCTTAATGAAATTGATAGTGCAATATTAAGTTTATCATTTGATGATAATTTTGAAGAATTAATGACTACAGAACAAATTGCTTATGCATATGGTCTTGATCCACAATGGGTAGCTGAACGTAAGGAAATGCTTTTTAACGAATTACAAAATGATCTAAGAATTCAAACAAGAGCTAAAGAATCTTTCCAAATTAAAAGATAATAAAAAGAAGATTTAGAAAAAATTCTAAGTCTTCTTTTTAATTTACTGAAATAATATCAAAGAAACTTATATTAACATTATTTATCTTTATTCTTTTATAAATAGCATCTATCTTATTTATATTACCAGTTATAGATAAACTTTTATGGTTATGATAATAATTGATAGTGATAGTATCTTGATAAGTATATGCATTCATGATTTTAAGTTCCAATTCTTCTAATTGTTCTTCAATGTATGCAGGTCTATTAATATATGTTTCTTGTTCTTTAATGTTATACATAATATCATGATTATTAATAATTGAATTAAATGGTGCCCAACTCATGCACGATGACCTCCTATCTTAGAATTTCTTTCTTTTATTGTTGAATCTGATAATAAAGATGTAGCTTTTAATATAGAATTATTACCAAACTTATTCTTTATCTTATCTATTGCAGAACCAATATTCTTATTCTCAATTATTTTATCAAAGTCTTCAAATATACTTATTTGATATTGGTTATTATCAGTTAGTTTACCTAATGATATACCAATCATTCTAATAGGCATATTATTTTTATAATATCTATCAAACATATACATAATATATTTATATAGTTTATTTTCATCATCTGTATTATCATCTATTTTCATTGAATGATGAAAACCACCACCAATATTTTTATTATATCTAATAGTTAAACCTATTAAAGAAGTTCTCTTTTTAGTAGTTCTTAATTCTCTTGCAAGAATAGTAATAGTTTCATATAAAATAATTGGTATATTATATCCATAGTAATCTTTATATAATATTTGGCTTCTAGATATAGATTTTTCTTGTGCTTCTTCTTTATTAGCTTCAGATACTAAAGTAGTATCAATACCATTAGTATGATACCAAAGTTCTTCACCAATAATACCAAATTTCTTTTTAAGCTTATTTCTATCATATTTAGCTATATCTCCTATAGAATATAAACCTAATTCATTTAAATGTCTTTCCATATTATGGCCGATTCCCCACATTTTAGATAGAGGAGTGATACTCCATAGTTTGGTTTTAACATCATCATAAGTCCAGATAGCTATATTATCTTTTACATGCTTAGCTTCAATATCCATAGCTACTTTAGCTAATAACATATTAGGCCCAATACCAGCAGTAACTGTTAGTTTAGTATTATCATATACTTTCTTAATAATAGTTTTAGCTAATTCATAAGCATCCATCTTATACATTCTTAAATAATCTGTTACATCTAAAAAACATTCATCTATAGAATATATATGTAAATCATCTATAGATATAAATTCTAAATAAGTATTAATAACATCTTTACTCATTTTTTGATATAACCTCATATGAGGAGGTATTTTAATAATATTTATATCTTTAGGTATTTCATAAACTCTTCCTCTAGACTTTATTCCTTTAGCCTTTAAATATGGTGTAACAGCAAGTGTTAAAGCACCATCTCTATCAGGTTCTGCAACAACTAAAGGAGTAGTGAATGGATCTAATCCTCTTACTACACATTCACATGATGCAAAGAAAGATTTTAAATCGATACATAAAATTGATCTATTAATTCTATCCATTTCACTCACCAACATCAATATAATACATTTGTTCGTACTAGTCAATTACTTTTAATACAAATATTTGTTTGATATATAAAATATTGTAAAGCACATATAATAGTATATTTTTATATACTAATTATTGAGTTTTAACGTCTTTTCATATATACTTATATATGATAGGAGAGTGTGATTATGAAGTGTTCTACATGCGGTAAAGAAATCCCTGAAAACTCTACAGTATGTCCATTTTGTTATTCAGCTGTAAATACTACACCATCACTTGCATCTATAAATACAACATATCAAGATACTAGCAATGATGAACTTAACTTTGGTGATTTAAATAATACTAACTATGATGAAAGCAATGATCTTAAAACTTATTTTAAAGAACCTAAGACAAGAAAGAAATTATTAATACCAATTATATGTGTATTATGTGGATTTGTAGCATTTTTCTTAATCTTAAATTTATTTAAAGCTCCTAAGATAGCTGAATATAAATACTATACAAACGTTGTAGATAAAGTATTTGAATATATATCAGAAAACTATACATCAGCTAATGCTAAGAATTCAGGCTCATATAAATTAGTTTATTCAATCAATGATGAGGCTACTGAATTTAAAGGTAAATATCAAATGGATTTATCTAAGAAGTTATTTGATATAACTGCTGACTTAAAAGATCCTGAACAAGAAACAGGTGGAGTAATAGTAGGTAATCAAACTTTATCATTTGAATTATTTGGTAAGAATAATGAGTTATACTTAGTATCTGATTATTTATTTGAAACTCCAATATTATTCCCATATGAAGATGAAACAGGTCTTTTAACTACTAAACAATATAGTTTAGATGCTTTAGTCGGTGGAATACATGATGCTATTAATACTAGTTTAAAGAAAATGGTATATAAGACTGATAAGAAAGCAACATTAAATATTAAAGGTAAAGATACAAAAGTAAATAAAGTATCTTTAACATTAGATTACACAGCTAAGAAAGCTTTCATTAGTACTTTCTATGAAACATTAATAGATGATTCTAATTTCACTAATGAATATGCTAAATTAATAGGTAAAAAAGTAGCTGATGTAGAAAAAATATTAGATGGATATAAAACTACATATGAATATAAATATTCTACTAATGATGGAAAAATATCATATATAAATATTTACTATAAAGGTAAAACTTTATATCAAATAGAAGTAATTAATGATGAAAATAAATATGTTATTGAATTAGATACTAATAAGATATCAGTAACAAATAATAAAGATGGTAGAATAGTTACTACATTAAATATTAATAGATTAGACACTACTATGAATGATGTATTAACTAGAACATATAATATTGAATATAAGACAGATGATATAAATGCTAATTTCAATATTGAATTAACTAAGGATACTAATCCACAAGTTAAAGCTAAAGAATTTGAAAACTTTAAGAGTATAAGAAACTTTACTGAAGAAGATATGACTAAATTTAAAAATAATATTAAAGTATATACTGAAGATGTTTCTTGGGTAGATACAGTTAAAGATATATTTGGAACTAAATGTAGTCCTGAATTAACATGTTCATGTGGTGATGAAGATACATGTGAATGTACATATAATAATACTATTATTACATGTCCTAAAGAAGTAGTAGAAATTAAAGTTGAAGAAGAATAATAAGGAAGTGTTTTTATGAAGTGTATTAATTGTAATCAAGAGATACCTGATACATCTAATGTATGTCCATTTTGTAATAACAAAGTAGAACCTTTAGTTAACTCTGCAGAAGCATTAGGAATACAAAATAATGTATTACCTAATACTCCAGAGAATTATGTGTTACCTAAAGATCAAATTAAACAAGAGACTAATAATATACCATCACCTCCAACTATGGAGAGTGTAGCAAATACTTCGAGTACAGCTCCACAAAGTGTACAACCAAGTATTCCAACACCACCTCCAATGGAGAATATTCCAAGCCCTCCATCAATGGGAAGTGATGATAATACAGTTGGTAATTTAACAGTTAATCCTACAAGTAGTCCAACATATACAAATCCAACTCAATTAAATCTTGAAAATGTGGATTTAAATGCAAATCCTCAAGCAACATCTATTGATTTAACTAAGTCAGGGGAGAAAATTGCTGCTACTATGACACATAATCAAGACCAAGAAGCAAATAAGAAGAAAAAGAAACTAATAATTATAATATGTATATTTGTAGTTGTATTTGCTTTAGTTGGTGTGGGATTATATTTCTATTTCACACAATATCAATCAGCAGATAAACGTATTAATAAAGCAATAGATAGATTATTTAATTTTACTACTACATTAAATAATACAAAAATAGAAAATGGTACAGGATCTTATATAGTTAGATATACATCTAATGCTAATAATGATGAATTATCATTTAATATTGAAGGTAAATATGGATATGATTTACCTAATAAAAAGATTGATGTAATAGCTAATATTAAGAATTACAATCATAATGGTGAATTATTAGATGATGAATTAAATACAGAATTATATTTAGAGAATTCTAGAGCTTATCTATTACTACAAAACTTTGATACTAAGTATTACTATACTGAAATAGCAGATTCTAAGAAAACAATAGATGATATAGAATCAAGATTCAATGATCCAGATAAACTATTATTATTTAATTTAGTTAATACTTTATATAATAATGGACTAGAAGCATTCAGTAAGGATTATCCTAAATATATTGATAATTTATCTCAAAATGATATTAATTATGTTAATGTTATTAATGGTCTTAAACAAAGTGTTAAAGATGCATTAAATAGTGCAACTATAGAGCAAAAATTTGAAGGTGGAAAGAATGTTGTACGCATATCATTAAAGAGTTATGATTCACTTAAAACTATCTATACAAGAATGTTAGAATCAGTAAGAGCTAATAATAATGCATATCCTAGTTTAGCTAAACTATATGGTGGAGATAGTGCAGATTTATATAAAGCAATAAAAAGTTTAATTGATGCTCAAGATTATAAACCATCTAATGTAGATATTGTTATCACAACAGATGTATTTAAACAAAATTTAATCAGTGCCTCATTACCAATTGTAGTCGGAAATGATACATATGTATTAAATATTACTCCAAATGGAAGTGGCTTAAGATTTATAGCTAATAAAGATAACAAAAAGGTATTAGATATTAAATATTCTAAATCATCAAGCAAGACTTCAACTACTGAAACTAAAAAATATGTTATAGATGGTGAAGTATTAACAAATGATGTAGTTAATAAATTTAACTTAGAATTAGAATTCATTAGAGATATTAATCCAAATAAAATTAATGTAGTTACTAGAAATAGTATTGATTATCAATACTTAACTGCTAATGATTTTAATGAAATGGCTAATAA
>CAMPCD010000040.1 GCA_946643435.1 uncultured bacterium | reverse complement strand
AATCAATATTCATTAGACTTTGGTAATACATGGATTAATTATACTGGTGATATTACATTAACTGATAATTGTACTATTATAGCTAGAACTATAGATGAAGAAGGTAAAGTAATTGCTGCATCTTCATTCACTGTAACCAAATATACAAAAGAAGTTAATGTAGATAAAGTAGAAGAAACTACTACTACAAATATAATAGAAGAATAGGAAATATCCTATTCTTTTATTTTTATAAAATATTACTTGACTTAATAATTAATATTTGCTAAAATTAATCTTGTCCTGGGGAATTAGCTCAGCTGGCTAGAGCACCTGCCCTGCACGCAGGGGGTCAGCGGTTCGAATCCGCTATTCTCCACCATTGGATAATTAAAAGATAGTTTATACTATCTTTTTTAATTTTTGTATAAATATTTTATGCTATAATTGAATAGGTGAATAATATGAAACAAGTATTAAAATATCTTTTAACTTTTTCTTGTACTTTATTTATCCTATTTTTATTATTATTAATTACTTATAGGATTATACCTTTCAGTGCAATTAGAAGTAATGTTTCAGCTAGTATCTATCAATTAAAATATGATGGTGGAGAAAGAATATATGCTGAAAAGTATGATAAAAGAGATATAGGTGATAATGTAGTAATATTTTCTAATTTCTTTGCAGATGAAAACAAACCACTTAAATCATTGATAGAAAACGCATACTTTATTCATGGACAATATTTACCTGAGAATAGAGAAGCTATGAATAAGAAAGAATATTCTAGATATTGGACTGGTATGGCTATATATGCAAGAATTCTATTATTATTTACTGATTATACAGGTATTCAAGTAATTAATTTATTAATAATTGGTGCACTTTCAATCATATTATGTTTAAAGATATCTAAAAAGAGTAAAACACTTGCTTTATCATTTGCTTTGGCAATGATTATTTTATCATTCCAAAATGCTTCAATAATGATTCAATATTCTACAAGTATTATGTTAGGATCTATTGTTAGTTTATTTGTTATTAAAGAATACAATAGTGGTAAAAATAGATTTGATTATATTTATTTAATATTAGGTGTTTTAACTGGTTTCTTTGATATGCTTACAGCAGAAACTTTATGCTTAACTATGCCTTTATTTATTCATTTATTCTATAGTATTATGGATAAAAAGAAAGTATCTTTCAAAGAAGTATTTAAATACTGTTTATTATGGGGATTAGCTTATATAGGAACATTCTTAGTTAAATGGATTATATGTTTAATCTATTATGGATTTGATTACATTCATTTCCTATGGTATAGAGGATCTCAAAGAGTAGTGAGTGAAGCAGTTAATTATTCTAATACATTCTCATTATTAATAGGAATGTCTCAATTATTCTTTCCATTTAACTTTATACCTTTTGGAAAATATTTAGTTCTTATTTTTATTACATTTGGTTTATTAAATATCATATTTAGTTTGGATAAGAAAAAATACTTTAATTTAATATTTGTAGCTTTAATACCTATTATTAGATTTATGGTTATAAGAAATAACTCTGAAATGTTATATTTCATGACCTTTAGAGCATTATTTCCTACAATAGTACTATTATTATATTGTTCTATTATTCAAATAAATAATTTAATACTACCTAAAAAGAAGAAAAAATGATACAATTGTTAAGATTGGAGAATTTGACATGAAGAAAAAATTATTATTTATATATCTAATTATTAATATTTTTATAGGAGTAGGAACTGTATCTGCTAAGACTATCCATGCATCTTATTATGATAGTAAAAAGGTTTTTAATGCTGAAGAAGGAGATAAATTATGCTATGACTATTTTAGAGACTATAATGGTGCAGAAGAAGATGAAGTATTATATCAATTAAAAGATAATAAATATGAAGTTATAACACCAATTGAATTAGATGGAGATGCTTGCTTTGACGTTAATTTTACTAAATATTATAAGAATACTAAATTAGGAGTACCAGATGGTTATATATTATTTACTCCTAATGTTACTCTTAATGGTTTAGTAGATGTTGGAAGTATATTCCCAGTTTATTATGCTAGATTTGAATTAACATGTTCTAAAGAACAATTAAAACGCGGCGAATCAGCTGAATGTACATTCTCATATACAAATCCTGCTATTATTGATGTAGAAACTACTTTAGATAAGCTTAAATATAATAGTGGTACTTACTATTATAGTCATGACTTTGATTATGTATTTCCTAAATTAGATAAAATAGCTTTTAATATAAATTCTGATGATTTTGATATCAGTAATGTAAATTCACCATTAGAACAAATATCTTCATCAAGTAAGTATATATTTAGTGGAGCTGATAGTGATTCAGGTGTAATTGCTACATTTACTATTACAGCAAATGGCAAAAACAAAACAAGTAGTACTTCAAGTTTAGCTATAGATAACCTTGTATATCATTACGATGGCACTGAAGTTGGTGATAATATATCAGCACCACAAGTAAAGACTGATATTGGTTTAGTTGTTGGTGAAGAAACAATTGATGATAAAGGTTCAATAAAAGGAGTAGAAGAGAATCCTAAGACTGGAGTTGAAGCAACAAATATTGTTTTAGGAGTATTAATAGTATCAGCTTTAACAGTTGCTTATTTAGTACTTTTAAAGCAAAACAAATTTAAAGCAATTAAATAAGTTCGTCAAATACGAACTTTTTAATTATTTTGCACGAGGTGATTAACATGAAGAAAATAGTTATTATTGGTGCTGGTCCTGCTGGGCTTACTACAGCATATAAGTTATTAAAAGAAAATAATAAGTATGATATAACTATTATTGAAAAATCTAATATTGTAGGTGGTATATCTACTAGTATTACTTTTGATGGTTATACTATCGATACTGGTATTCATAGATTTTTTACTAAGAATGATGAAGTAAATCAAATATGGAATGATTTATTACCTATACAAGGTAAATTATCATATGATGATAAAATACTAGATAGAAACTTAGAATTATCTTTAAATGGACCTGATCCTGAAAAAGAAGATAATGTAATGTTAATAAAGAATAGACTTACAAGAATCTATTATGATAATAAGTTCTTTAATTATCCAGTTTCTTTAAATGCTGATACATTAAAGAAGTTAGGATTTATTAATATAATTAAAATAGGATGCAGTTATCTTAAATCTTGTATATTCAAAAGAAAAGAAGAGTCTTTAGAAGATTTATATATTAATAAATTTGGAAAATCTTTATATCAAATGTTCTTTGAATCTTATACTGAAAAAGTTTGGGGAAGACATCCAAGTCAAATATCTGCTGACTGGGGAAATCAAAGAGTAAAAGGTATATCAATTAAAGAAGTTATTAAAGATTTCTTTAGAAAGAAATTTAATATAAATAATAAGAATAATACTCAAACATCTTTAATTGAAAGTTTCTATTATCCTAAAAAAGGATCAAAACAAATATGGGACTTAATGTTAGATTATATTATTAATCAAGGTGGTAAAATCATTTATTCATCTGAAGTTGTAAATATTAACTTCTTAAAAGATAAAGTACGCTCAGTAGATTATAAGAATAATGGTAAAATATATAATCTTAAATGTGATTATTTAATATCATCTATGCCTATTAAGAACTTATTTGAAGCTTTTAATGGTCCAGTTATACCAAAGAAGATATATGATTCTGCTATTAATCTTCCTTATAGAGAATTCATGTCAGTTGGATTACTTGTAAATAAATTAAATCTTAATAATGATACAAATGTTAAAACTATAAATGGTATAATTCCTGATAATTGGATATATGTTCAAGATAAAAGAGTTAAGATGGGAAGATTACAAGTATTTAATAATTGGTCTCCTTATTTATTTAAGAATAAAAAAGATATTAATGATAAAGTATTATTAACTTTAGAATATTTTTGTTCTAAAGATGATGAATACTGGAATATGTCTGATGAAGATTTCATTGATTTTGCTATAAAAGATGCAGAGAAAATAAATCTATTCAGTAAAGATGATGTTATATCATCTACAAGAATTAAAATAGATAAAGCTTATCCAGGATATTTTGATTCTTATTCTAATATTGATAAAATTATTAATTATTTAAATAAGTTTGATAATCTTTATTGTATAGGTCGAAATGGACAACATAGATATAATAATATGGATCATTCTATGTTAACTGGTATAATGACAGCTAAACATATAATTAATCCTAAATCTTTTAAAAAGAGTGATATTTGGAATGTTAATACAGAACAAGAATACCACGAAGTAAGGAATGATAAAAATGACTAAAATATTTATTACTGGTGTTGCAGGTTTCTTAGGAAGTCATGTAGCTGATAGAATGTTAGAATTAGGTTATGAAGTAGTAGGTGTAGATAATCTAGTTGGTGGTTTTATGGAAAATGTTAACCCAAAAGTAACTTTTTATGAAGCTGATTGTAATGATTTAGAAGCTATGAAGAAATATATGAAAGGCTGTGATATTGTATTTCATGCAGCATGTACTGCTCATGATGGTTTTTCCTTATTTTCGCCATATTATATAACTAAAAATACTTTTGAAAATACCATGAGTGTATTATCAGCTGCTGCTTATAATAAAGTAAATAAGTTCATATATTGTTCGAGTATGGCAAGATATGGTAAACAACCACAACTACCATATACAGAAGATATGGAATGTATGCCTGTTACTCCTTATGGTGTAGCTAAATATTCATCTGAATTAGTTATTAAACAAGTATGTGAATTAAATAATATTAATTATACAATTTTAGTTCCACATAATATTATTGGACCAAGACAAAACTATTCTGATCCTTTCAGAAATGTTGCTGCTATTATGATTAATAAGATGTTAAAAGGCGAAAGGCCAATAATATATGGTGATGGAGAACAAAAGAGAACTTTCTCATTTGTGGGAGATTGCATAAGCTGTATTGAAAAAGCTATTACATTAGATAATTTAAATGGTGAAATAATCAATATTGGACCTGATGAAGAATTTGTTACTATTAATCAATTATTTAATGAATTAAAAGATATATTAGATTTTAAAGGTGAACCTATATATGTTAAAGATAGACCTAATGAAGTTAAACTTGCAACTTGTTCTTCTGATAAAGCTAGAAAGTTATTAGGATATAAAACTAATACTACATTAAGAGAAGGATTAGAAGAAATGGTTGAAGATATTAAAAATAAAGGTACTAAAGACTTTAACTATATTTATGAAATAGAAATCAATAATGATAAAACTCCAGATACATGGAAGAATAAATTAATTTAAGATAGCTGTTGCTATCTTTTTTAATTAAATAATAGAACTATACTATTAATATTATTTGTTTAGTGATAAAATCTAAATAATGGAGTGTGTAATATGAAGAAAAATTATTTATTGGTATTGTTATTTATTATATTAATTCCTAGTATAGTGTCTGCTGATACAATTAATGTAGATGAGTGGAGACATTTTTACCGTGTAAAGAATGGTGATAAAGTTTGCTATAATGATAATATTGCATATTTTATATCTAGAGAAACAACTATTGGTTTAGCTAGATTAAGTGGAACAAAATATTCACTTCTTAAATATGTAACTTTAGATAACGATAAATGTTTTGATGTGAATTTTGAAAGTGCATTAAAAAGTGAAAAATTAGGAAATCCTGATTATTATATTATTTCAACTTACCATAATACAAAGAATCTTGGAGATACCCAAATAATTCCAATTTATGGTTTAAGATTTAATGTTTCATGTGATGATGATGAGCTTAAATATGG
>CAMPCD010000039.1 GCA_946643435.1 uncultured bacterium | reverse complement strand
GGTATTAATTATATATATACTATTATTAGTTTTATTATAGCTATATCATTATCTATTATGTATTTTAAATATTTTAATAAAACATACTTTATGAAAGGATAATTATTATGAATAAAGAGTTATTAAGAACAATTAAATTTACATTATTTAGTTTATCTGCTGGTATTATTGAAATATCATTATATGAATTATTATCTAGATTTACTTCAATGCCTTATTGGCCATGTTATTTAATAGCATTAGTAGCATCAGTAGTATGGAATTTTACATTAAATAGAAATTTCACATTTAAATCAGCTACTAATATTCCAATTGCTATGTGTAAGGTATTTATATATTATTCAATATTTACACCAATAAGTACTGTATGGGGTAATTATTTAGTAGAGATGTTACATTGGAATGGAACATTAGTAACAATACTTAATATGTTATTAAATTTTGTTACAGAATATTTATATGATAGATTCTTTGTATTTAGAAATTCTATTGATACTAAAGAGGAGAAAAAGAAATAAATGGAAACTATAGAAATATATGTTGATAATGTAAATGATTGTTATCATCCTTTTGACTATGATGATTTATCTGCTGACTTTATAAATCATATAGATTCTAAAGTTGGTAGAACTAAGACTAAAGATATTAATATAAATATAGTATCTAGTAAGAAGCTATCAGATGAAGATCAAGAAGCTTTATTAGATAGTATTAAAGCACATTATAAATTAGAGTATTATTATAATCGTAAAGAGAATAGACAAATGCATTTAAAAAATATAGGTATATTTATAATAGGTGTATTAATATTAATTTTTAAGAATCATATACCAATGCTATATACAATATCTGATATAACAGATATATTTGGATGTTTTGCTATATGGAGTGCAGTAGAGAATATCTTATTTACTGACTATAGACAAGATAGTTATTTAAAAATAATTAAGAAGGTAGTTAACTCTAAAATAACATTTAAGGTTAAAAAATAATATAAATAGATTGTATACAATTTAATTATATGATAAAATCACTTTTATAAGGAGTGATTTTTTATGTTTAAATATAATGATAAAGTTGTTGTCTTAACTGGAGCATCATCTGGTCTAGGAAGACAAATGGCTAAAGGATTTGCATCTCAAGGAGCTAATTTAGTTCTTCTTGCAAGAAGAGTTGAAAGACTTGAAGATGTAAAAAATGAATTAAAGGAATACGGAGTAGATATACTTACTATCAAATGTGATGTAACTAATTCTTCTGATATAGAAGAAGCTGTTAGATTAACTAAAGAACATTTTGGTAAGGCTGATGTCTTAGTTAACTGTGCAGGTGCATCACGTGATAAAGGTGTATTAGAGATGAATGATGATGAATGGGAATTCACAATTAATACTGATTTATCATCTGTATTCAAAGTTACTAGAGCATTTGGTAACTTAATGAAAGAAGCTAAATATGGAAGAATAATTAATATAGCTTCTATGTATGGACTTGTTGGTAATACTGAAATACCTACAATTGCATATCATGCATCTAAAGGTGGAGTAGTTAACTTCACAAGAGCAGCAGCAGCTGAACTTGCTACATATGGTATTACTGTTAATGCAATATGCCCTGGTTATTTCTATACTGAATTAACTACTGATGTATTAAATACAGATAAATTCAAGACATTTGCTGATAATCATGTACCTATGAAGAGATATGGTAATGAAGGAGAATTAAATGCTGCAGCCTTATTTTTAGGTTCAGAAGAAGCATCTTATGTAACAGGAGTAATATTACCAGTTGACGGAGGATATACAGCTGTATAATAATATATACAAAGGGATGACAAAGAATGAAAAGACAAACTGAAATAATTAGAATATCTATATTAGGAATAATAGTTAATATACTATTAGTTATATTTAAAGGTATAGTAGGATTTATATCTGGATCTATAGCAATTATATTAGATGCTTTAAATAACTTAACTGATGTATTATCATCTGTTATTACTATAATAGGAGCATTCTTATCTAATAAAAGACCTAATAAAAAGCATCCATATGGATTTGGTAGAATTGAATATTTAACTTCAGTTATTATTGCATGTATAGTATTAGTTGCAGGTATAACTTCTTTTCATGAATCTTTTAATAAGATAGTTAAACCTACAACTGCAACTTATTCTATAGCTTCATTTATTATAATAATTGTAGCAGTCTTAACTAAATATTTCTTAGGACACTTTGTTAAAGGTAAAGGTAATGAATTAAAATCTAGTTCATTAGTAGCATCTGGCCAAGATGCTATAAATGATGCTTATATTTCTTTTTCTACTTTAATAGGAGCAATACTTAGTTATTTCTGTAATATATCTATAGAAGGTTATATTGGCTTATTAATATCATTAGTGATTCTTAAAGCTGCCTTTGGTATCTTAAAGAGTACTATAGATGATATGATAGGTGTAAGAACTGATAGTAAAATAACTGATGAATTAAAGAATGAATTAAAGAGTTATAAAGAAGTACAAGGTGTATCAGATTTAATTATTCATAATTATGGACCTAATAAAATAATAGCTACAGCACATATTCAAGTAGATGATAATATGACTGCTAAAGAAATACATAGATTAACTAGACGAATGACTATGGATATCTATGAAGAAACAGGTATTATTATTACTATAGGTATATATGCATCTAATGATAAGAATGAATATAAAGATATCTTAAATAATATTAAGAAGATTATTAAAGATTATAAGAATATATTACAACTACATGGTTTCTATGTAGATGATGAAAAAAAGATAATATCTTTTGATATCATCTTCTCATTTGATGAATTAAAACCTGAAATAGCTGTACAAGAGATTAAAAGTAAATTAAAAGAATTATATCCTAAATATGATTTCAATATAATAATAGATTCTGATTTCAGTGATTAAAAGAGTAGAAATACTCTTTTTTTATTTCACAAATATTTCATATAATCTTCCAATTACATTCATATTTATAATATAATATTATGTGTGTAAGGAGGAAATCTATGGCTAATGAAGTATTTAGACGTAAAGAGATTAAATACATATTAACTAAAGATGAATTCAATAAATTATTAAATAAAATTAATAAACACATTGAAAAAGATAAGTACTATAAAAGTACTATATGTAATATATATTATGATACATCTCATTATGATCTAATAAGACACTCTTTAGATAAACCAATATATAAAGAAAAAGTAAGAGTAAGAAGTTATGGTATTCCTAAACTTACTGATACAGTATTTTTAGAAATAAAAAAGAAATACAATGGTATAGTTGGTAAAAGAAGAATAGAAGTAACTTTAAAAGATTTTTATAATTATCTTAAGACTGGTGAATTAAAGAATGTTAATCAACAGATAAAACAAGAAATAGATTATTGTTTTAAGTTATATGACTTAAAACCTAAATTATTCTTAGCATATGATAGGCTTTCTTATTATGATAAGGATGATATTAATTTTAGAATTACCTTTGATACTAATATAAGAAGTAGAGAGGATAATTTACGATTAGAGAAAGGTGATAAAGGTAAACTTCATTTTGATGATGATATAATCATCATGGAGACTAAAGCATTAAATGCTTATCCATTATGGTTTGTTAAAGCTATATCAGAATTAAAATTATATCCTGAATCATTCTCTAAATATGGTTCAATATATCAAAAGAAATACAAGGAGGAATTAGAATATGTTTAATAGTGTATTAGGAACTACATTAACTGCAATGAACTTTTTTATATGTATAGGTACTGCCTTTGTTTTAGGTTTAGTAATAGGATTTATACATATGTTATGTGCAAGAACTAATAAGAACTTTGTTATTACTCTTGCAATATTACCAATGTTGGTAACATTAGTAATATTATTAGTAAATGGTAACTTAGGAACATCTGTTGCTATAGTTGGAGCATTCTCATTGGTAAGATTTAGATCTATACCAGGTAACTCAAGAGAAATAATGTTTGTATTCTTTGCTATGGCTATTGGTTTAGCTACTGGTACAGGATATATAGCATTCGCTGCTTTATTTACTGTTATAGTTGGATTATTAACTTTAATCTTAACTAAATTAAACTTTGGTGATGTTTCATCAAGAGATAAGATATTAACTATACTTATACCTGAAGAATTAGATTATACTTCTTTATTTGATGAAGAATTTAAAGAATTCTTATCATCTCATAAATTAGTTAAAGCTAAAACTACAAATATGGGTAGTATGTTTGAATTAACTTATCAAGTAACTATCAAAGATGGTGCAAATGAAAAACAATTTATTGATAAATTAAGAATTAAAAATGGTAATTTAAAGATTGCTTTATCTCATCCTTTATTGGAGGAAGAATTATAGAATGAATAAAAAGAAAATAATAATTATTATATCTATTGTTGTTATTTTATTGGTAGCAATAGTAGGTGTAATTATTTATAGTATTAAGAATGGAAAGAAAGCATCTGATTATGTTGGTGGTGTAGATGATGTAGATTTTTCATCATATGAAACATCTTATATAACATCATCTCAAACAATTACATCAGGTGGTGTATATAATATATCAGGGGATATATCTGGTTCGATAACTATAAATGCAGCAGGTAAAGATGTTAAATTAGTTTTAAATAATGCTAATATTACAACAACTGATGGACCTGCAATATATGTAATAGAAGCCGATAATGTATATATAGAATTAAATGGTAAGAATACTATAAACTCAACAACTACAGATGAATTAAATGGAGCAATATATTCCATGAGTGATTTATGTATTGTTGGAAGTGGTTCTCTAGATATAACATCTAATTTAGATGGTATAGTTTCTAAAGATGATTTAGAAATAGATGAAGGAACAATAACAATTACATCAGGTGATGATGGTATTGTAGGTAAAGATTCTGTATATATCTTAAATGGTAATATTACAATCAAATCTACAGGTGATGGTATTAAAACTACTAATACTGAAGAAAGAGGAGTTATTACTATCTTAGATGGTAATATAGATATTACATCTGATAAAGATGGAATACAATCAGAAGAAACTATAACAATTCAAGGTGGTAATATTAAGATTTATACTGGTGAAGGATTGGATGGTAAAAAATCTATTGATTATTCAATGAAAGGTATAAAATCTGAAAGTGATATTACTATAACTGGTGGAACTATAGAAGTAATTGCAACTGATGATGCAATACATTCAAATAGTAATATAATTATTCAAGGTGGAACTATATCAGTTCAATCTACTGATGATGGTATACATGCTGATGGTGATGTTACTATATCTGATGGTAGTGTTGATGTAGTAAAATCATCTGAAGGTATTGAAGGATTTAATATAACTATAGCTGGTGGAGATATAAAAGTTAAAGCTATAGATGATGGCTTAAATGCATCAGATGGAGTAGATCCAAATGGACAAGGTAATCAATCATATATATCTAAATCTACTTTAACTATAAGTGGTGGTACTTTATATGTTAATTCATCAGGTGATGGATTAGATTCAAATGGTAATATATTCATAAGTGGTGGTACTACTTATGTGGATGGGCCAACTACAAATGATAATAGTGCAATAGACTATGGCGATGGTTCATCATATAAATTTGAAATAACAGGTGGTACTTTAGTAGCTGTAGGAGCTAAAGGTATGTCTGTTAAACCTACAAGTGGAACAACTGTTACAACAGTATTAATTAATACTGAAAATGCTTATAAAGGTAAGATTACCTTTGGTAATGTTACATATGAACCATCTAAAGCTTATAATTCAGTATTAATATGTTCAAATGAATTGTCTGTTGGTAATACATATGACTATAAGATTAATAATATAACAATAGAAACAATTACTTTAAGTGATAAAATAACTGTCTTTGGTACTGTTGGTAATGATGGTGGACCTCAAGGAAGAAGATAATAATAAAAA
>CAMPCD010000038.1 GCA_946643435.1 uncultured bacterium | reverse complement strand
ACTAAAAACCAATGTGATCAATGGTATGATAGAAGAAGTTAAAAAAGATGTAGCATTACATCTTTTTTTGTATATTGACATTTATTATATTGATTGTAAAAATTAATGGTTGATATAATAAGAATATAATAAGGAATAAACTCGATGATAATATACACCAAATAAGAGGTATATATGAAAGGCAAGAAATTAAGTTTATTATTAATAATGTTACTTTTAACAGTTGGTTTTGCAGCAGTTGCAACCAACTTGATTTTGAATGGAAATACAAAAATAGGTATGTCTGATTTTGATGTTTATTTTTCAGAAGCTAATGCTGAAAATGAAAATGATTTTATTGAGATATCTCAAGATAAACATTCATTGTCATTCAGTACAAGAACTTTATCAATAGCGAGTGAAGTTGATGATGGTGATAACTCTATCTTTAACTTTACAGTAACAAATGATTCTGTTGATTATGATGCAGAAGTAGAATTAAATTTAAATATAAGTTCTACATTTGATTATACTGATTATTTATCTATTGTTTTATTTAATAATGATGAGCAAAGGCCTATTTATAATGGAGCTATTCTAACTATTCCTGCTCAGTCTTCTTTAAATGGAATGATTAGTGTAGGTCTTTTGAAACCAGTTACTGAAGATTATACTATTGATTTTGGATTGGATATTAATCCATTACCGAAATCAAGATTATCTGCAGCAGCACCTGTTCAAGGGTTTTCTATCCCACATCAGGAATTAGCTGCCGGTTTATATGATACTAATATGAATTTAATTAAATCTTGGGATGAATTAAAAGCTGAAAATATAATATATGTAGAAGATGGATTATTATCTTCAAATTATAATTATGATGTAAATGATCGACCTAATATTCCATTAATTGGAGGAGAAAAACCATCTGAAGGTGGAGGTGCAGGTGAAGTCGAAATGATATCTAAACTTTCAAATAGTTTGAATAGTTTATTAGGGGGAGTACTTTTGTCTAGTAATGATGTATATTCTTCCTATGATGAAAATAATTCTTCTTGTTCTAGTTTAAATGGGGTTCTAGTAATTGATGAAGAAGTTGAAAGAACAGCAAATTACAATTTTATATGTTCTGGTTTAAAAGGAGTAGTATTTAAACAAGTAGATTCTGATACATATTGGAATAATATTGATGGATTTCGAGGAATAAAAGTGTTTAATGGAATTTCTGAAGACGAAACAATAACTGGGTATAAAACAGGATATTATTTTTCTTCAGGAAATGCAAGGATTCAAGGTGATTGGGCATATGATGCAAATGATTCGAATAGAATAGTTGCATATCTTGGTAATAGTGAAAATGTAGTAATACCTGAAGGAGTAACTGAAATAAGTGGTCCTGCATTTGCTTTACTTAGAATTAATAATATAACTTATCCTTCTTCATTACATAACTTAGGTGATGGTGTTTTTTCACATATTATTAATACTGAAATTGAAATATCAGGAACAGTTAATGAAATAGGTTCTTATTTAATTGATGGTTCTGATATAGAAAGTGTTACTTTATCTAATGGTATAAGAATAATAGATGAAGAAGCTTTTATAAATTCGAACTTAGAGGAACTTCATGTTCCTTCATCAGTTACTTCTATTGGATTGAATGCTTTCGGTAGTGTATTTTATTTATATTATGATGGAAATGCTAGTTATGGTAACTATGATAGATACTGGGGAGCTTATTATTTGAATCCATATATTGAAAATGATTATATATATTCATCTAGTGATAAAACTGTTTTACAAGGATATATTGGTGGTGACGAGACTATAACTATTCCTAATACAGTTACAACTATTGCTGATGATGCTTTATCTAATACCATTGTAAAAAATGTAATTATACCTAATACAGTTACAACTATTGGACGTTATGCATTTGATAATGACATTATTAAGAGTGTTGAAGTTCCTTCTAGTGTTGTTAATTTAGATGATGAAGCCTTCCATGGACTAATAACTGTTATTTATAATGGTTCTCTTAATCCGCCTGATGATCATCCTAATTGGGGAGCTAGTTATTTAAATTATTTATATGATAATGGATTTATAATTACATTAGATGGTAAAACACTTTATGAATATGTCAATCCAAAGGAATGGTATGATAAAACTTATAAAGACTTATATATACCTGATGGAATAGAAAATATAAATGCTAGTGTATTTAAGTATGAATACTATCTAAATAAAATATATTTACCATCATCTGTTAAAGTTATTGGTGATGAAGCTTTCTCTTATGTTAAGGATGCTGTTGAAATATCTATACCTGATACAGTTGAATCAATAGGTAATCGTGCATTTAGTGGTGCAATTAATCTTATTTATAGTGGTTCATTAACACCTGAAGCTGGCGATAATAACTGGGGAGCTTTATTTAAGAATAAATATTATGAAGGTGATTTGTTATTTGATGACGATACTAAAACAAAGATTGTTTATTGCATAAATAACATTCATGCTGAGACTGGCGTAGTGAAATCATATGATTTAGTAATTCCTGAAGGTGTTGAAGTTATAGGAAGTAGTGCTTTTTCTCCATCGAATAAACGTTTTAAAGTTACTTCTATTACTTGGCCGACAACATTAAAGCGAATTGAAAGTAGTGCATTTTATAAAACAACTAATATGCAATCTATTTCATTCCCACAAGGATTAGAATATATTGACATATCAGCATTCTATGTTAATAGTTTTAAATCAATATATATTCCTTCTTCCGTAAATTATATTGGTGCTTGTGCATTTAAATATACTGAGAATGGTACTCCTGGTTCAGGTAACATGTATTTTGAAGACCATGCTAGATGGAAACTAACATATTATTCAAATACTATTTACCATGAACCAGATGATTTCAATGATTCTGCTGCCATATATCAAGAGATGGCAAGTGGTTCAGTATATGACTGGGAAAAGGTATCATAAAAACAATACTATCAAGTATTGTTTTATGTCTATTAGACAACAACATATTGATTTACTAAAAATATAATTGATATAATTACTAAAGTTTAGTTTTATATTAATAATAATATCATCAAGGTGGTAGAAATTATGAGAAAACAAAGGTTGAGTTTATTGTTAATAATGTTATTTTTAGCTATAGGATTTGCTGCAGTAACAACTAATCTTATTATAAATGGTACATCAAAGATAGGCGTTGGTGATTTTGATGTATATTTTACTAATGTTGGTAATTTTTATCTATCTGGTGGAGAAATGAATGGAACTTATTCTCTTTCTTCCGATAGAAAAACTATATCTTTTAATACAAATCAATTAGTTGATGAGGATGATCATTTTTATATTGCATATGAAGTACAAAATGCATCAAATGATTATGATGCAAATGTTACTTTTAATATAAATTATTTATCAGGTGAAGAGATTCAAGATCATATTGAAACAGTTGTTGTTAAATATGATGACTATCGTGATTTATATACAGGTGGTTCTTCTATAGTTATGGTTCAAAATGAAGATACATTCTTTATTCCAGCAGGAGAAAAAATTAAATTTATATTTGGTATTCAACTAAAACAAGCTGTATTGGAAGATCATACTATAGAAATATCTTTAACTTATGACGCAGAACCAGTAGAGAGAACAAGCCATATAGACGGTTTGGGTATTGATGAAGTTGAATCATATTTAAGTCTTGAACCAGGATTATACACTTTAGATAAACAACAAATTAAAACATGGCAAGAATTACTAGATGAAAAAATTCTTACTATTCGTGAAGAAGATGGATATCTAACAACAAACCTTGAAAATAGTGAGGAACTAAACTTAACAGGATGGTATGATAATCCGAGAGGCTTTAGAAAATATATGACTGAAGCTAATAATTCTTGTGCAAATTTACAAGGAATGTTAGTAATTGATACTAGTATTGACTATTTTGACCCAGGAGCTTTAGTTTGCTCTGGTTTGAAAGCTATAGTATATAATAAGGAAATAGGTGGTACAGATCTTGCTGGGGAGAGTTTTACAGAAGCTACGGTTACAGATCAAATACTATTTACTAATAGTCAGGCTTTATATCAAGAATTTTCATATGCTATTAGTTATGGCATGTATACTGCCATCAATCCAGTTATTACGGGAGATTTTGCTGTTGATCCTTATAATAGTTCAAAACTATTAGGATATTTAGGTGAAGAAGAAAACTATACTTTACCTGATAACTTCACTATGATTTATGGAGCCCCTTTCTTTTTATCTAATGTTAAAAATCTCGTAATACCAGATACAGTAACTTATATAGCACCAGGTGCTTTAAAAGGTGTAACGAATGTTACCTATAATGGACCAGCCACTTACGATGATGATGATCAATATTGGGGAGCTAAAAGGTTAAATGCGGTTGTTAGCGGAGACTTCTTATTAGATGCAAATGATAATAGTAGAATAATAGGTTACATTGGTGAATCACCAAACATAATAATACCAGAAGGTATTAAAGAAATTGGTGATAATTGTTTTGCAAATATCAATGTTGAAAGTATTACTTTTCCTTCAACATTATTAAAAATTGGGAAAAAAGCATTTTATAATACTAGATTAAATGAATTAGAAATACCAAATACTATTACTGAAATAGGAAAAGAAGCATTCAAATCTATCACTTACTTAACATATCATGGACCAGCTACTTATGAAGAAGATGACGAACATTGGGGAGCTAAATACTTAAATGCATTAATTATTGATGGTTTTTTATTAACTGGTGATAATAATGAAATATTAACTGATTATTTAGGTACTTCTAAAGATATAGTTATACCTGATGGAGTAATAACAATTGGTGATAATGTATTTAAGAACAAAACTCTTAATAGTGTAACATTTAATAATAGTGTTACTACTATTGGAGAGTATGCATTTGCTTATACGGGATTAAGCATAATTGATGTACCTAATACAGTAACTGAAATAGGGCGTAGTGCCTTTAAAAATATAATGATAGTTAATTATACTGGTAGCGCAACATATTCATCAAGTGATGAATATTGGGGAGCAACATACATGAATTGCTCTATAAATGATGTTTTTATATTATCTGAAGATCAAAAGACTATTCAGGAATACATTGGCTCTAGTTATTCAGTAATTATACCTGATGGAATTACTACTATAGGGGATAATGCATTTTCTTCTAAATATATAACTAGTGTTACAATTCCTTCTAGTGTAACAACTATAGGAGAGTATGCATTTGCTAATTGTCATTCTTCTTTAACAGTTACAGTGCCTGATACAGTAACTTCTATAGGTTATCATGCATTCTATCGTGATTATAGTGTAAATTATTCAGGTACAGCTACATATGGTGAAGATGACGAATATTGGGGAGCCAAAATGATTAATGGCGGTTATGTAGCAAATGGATTAAGATATACTGATAACACACTAACAAAAATAGTAGATGATAGTGGATTTACAAAAGGAAGGAATATAGTTATACCAGATACTGTTGTTGAAATAGCTGATGAAGCATTTGAATTTACAACTGCAGCTTCCATAACAATTCCTGATAGTGTAAAAACAATAGGAGAAGAAGCATTTCATTGGTGCAAGTTAAATAGTGTATTAGTTATTCCTTCTACTGTAGAAACAATTGAAGAAAGTGCTTTTGATGGTGTTAGAGTAGTGGAATATCATGGAACTTTAACGGATAGTAATAATTGGGGTGCAACAGCATTTAATGCGTATATAGAAGATTATCATGCATATAGTGATTCAACTAAGACTACTTTATTATCTTATTTTGGTACGGAAAAAAATTATACTGTTCCAGATACTGTAACAACTATAGGCCCTGAAGCATTCTTCTATAGTGAATTTGAGGAATTCAATTTAACTGAAAATATTACTACTATAGGAAATTATGCTTTTCAGAATTCTACTATAAATAAATTGACTATTCCAAGAAGTATAACTAGAATTACAAGTTCAATGCTTTCATTCTGCAATGCAAATGAAATAATATTACCTGATACATTGATAAGAATTGATGATGGAGCTTTCACTTATACAAAAACAACAAGTATTACAATTCCTGCAAGTGTAAATTATTTAGGAACAGGATTGTTTAATACTTCGTCACATGTTAATTCAGTTACTTTTGAGAATACTACAGGATGGACTGTTACTAAAGGTAGTGAAACAATTAATGTAGATTCAAGTCAATTAGCTGATTCAACAAGTGCATTTAATTTATTAAATACTACTTATAAAGATTATACTTGGTCTAGAAGTTAAAAAGATGTAGCAATACATCTTTTTTTATATTATAATAATTAATCAAGGTGAATTATATGGAATATAACTTAGGAAAAGAGAATAAAATAATTGTAGTTGAGGGTGCTTGCGATGGTATAGGTAAGTCTACTCAATATAAGAAATTATGTGAACATTTAGAACAAGATGGACACATAATTGCTAGTCATCATTTTCCATCATATGGAACTCCTCAAG
>CAMPCD010000037.1 GCA_946643435.1 uncultured bacterium | reverse complement strand
TATACCTAAATTATTACATATAAATTATTCTTTATCAATAAAAAAAGATATATTTCTATATCTTTTTATTACATAGTTGAGAATGTTTGTAAGATAGATAATAGTAGTAAAGCCATTACACCGACACCAGTACAAACTAACATACGCATTGTTTTAGCTTCCATCTTATCAAGTCTCTCTTTATATCTTGATTCTCTTGCTTTTTGTTGTAATGAAGATACATTACGAGAGAATGTAAGTAATTGTTCTTGTTTTCTTTCTTGTTTACCTAAACCTAAACGGTATAATAAACGCATCATTCTCATTGAATCTCTTACAGGAAAATCTTTAGCAAAATCCATATAAGGTTGAATTGTAGAATCACCTGCATTTATCTTTTCAATCATCTCTTTTAAACCTTCTTTAAAGATCTCAGGTGCATCACCAATAGATTTACCTAATGCAACAGGTACTGTATAGTGTTGAATTAAGATTTCTAGATTCTTTAAATAATAAGGTAATTGAGTATCTATTAAATGCAAATGTGATTTATAGTAACTCTTTAAACTCATATAAGATTGTTTAAACATAAAGAAGAATACTCCGAATAAGACTAATATTCCTGCTGCATTTTGAAGATAACTAATAAATAATAACGCCACCATTAAAGTAGTTATTAATGCATTTTTTAATCTGGCATTAAATAATTTATCAATATCTACTGCATCACCATATTTAGCTTTAGCATAGAATTCAAAATCATCTTCTTTTAGTTTTTGGAAATATACCGCATTATCATCAACGAATTTATTCATACTAAATCCACCGATATATTGCATAACCATAATTATAATAATGGCTAGAACTAATATTTCAACGTAAACTCCACTTATCATATTACTCTACCCCCGTATCTTCATTATAGAATTTTTCACCACTTATAATGAAATAAGTATTTGTAGCAATAATACCATGTAATAATAATCTTACATACCATTCACTTAACATAGTCTTATATGTTTGTACATTCATTAAGGCTTGTACTAATATAGCTAAACCATATAGTGCGACACCAAATGTAATGAACTTAGTATGTGATGTTTGTCTATCCATTTTATCTCTATATACACCTTCAACTAAAAGGTCTATATCTAACATCATGTTTTCTAGTGATTCACCAGAATCTTTTGCACCTTCTTTAGTAATTTGTACGAATAATTGGTGCATGTTCTTTACCATGTAATAAGGATACTTAGCATCGAACCAAGCAACAGCTTCATCGATAGTACCATTTGCATAAGACATATCAATTACCTTACATACATCTGAATAAATTGGTTCTTCTAAGATACCTGAATCTCTAACACCTTCAAGTGCTTTAACGAATGATTGTGTTGTAGTAAATTCATTTATAACGTTTGTACAATATACTTGAACTAATTCAAAAATATATTCTGAATAAGTCTTCATTGTTCTTAAGTATGCTAAATATGGAATAAAACCTATAGCAATAGCAAAATATATAATAGCTCTTACTATTGAGTAGAAGTAGAAATAAGCACCTACTGCAGCACCTCCACCTATAAGAATTACTTGTACCATATATTCTTTAGGAGTATATTCAGTACCTAATTCTTTAGATTTAGCTCTTACTTCTTGATATGAATATGGGGCAAATTTATTATATATTTCACTTACTGTAGTTATAATAAAAGTATATACGGATTCACCATTTTGTGATCTATATGACAATACAAAAACAGCAATTGTAAGCATAATGATTAATTCCATATATTACACACCTTTCATATTATTTTTATTATGCAGCTCCACCTAAATTACCAGTTATATCACTATTGATAATACTACTATTTATAACAGGTTGAACTGGATTAAATGGTTGTACTTGTTGTGATTGTTGAACTTGTACAGTTGGTCTTGGTTGTACTGGTTGTACAGGAACTTGATTAACTGTAACAGGTCTAGGTTGAACTTGTACTTGTTGTACTTGTGGTTGTACCATTTGAGTTGGCATTTGAGTTGGTTGCACTGGTTGTACTGGTTGTTGCATTGGAGCTTGTTGTACAACTTGAGGCATAACTCTTGGCATCTCAACAGGTCTTGGAGGAACAGGTGCTGTCTCTTCTTTCTTAATTGGAAGATCAGCATTTAAAGCATCTTGTTTAGCTTGTTCCACTTGTTCTTGAGTAGATTCAACTATAGTGTTATCACCATTCATGTTGAATTGATCATCTTTAGTATTTTGAACAGTTGGTTTTTCCTCTTCTTCTTTAACTTGTGTTGGATAACCAGTAAACTTTTTACCAATCTTTTCATCATATTTTTTAGCTTCTTCAATACTATTTTGAATAGCTTCACCTTTCTCACCTAATTTAAATGTATCTTCAGGTAACATTACATTTGATATAGCTAAGTAATCAAGTAAATGTTTTGATGGATTATGTAATAAGATTTTACCATCCATACCTTTTTGATATATTTCATTAACGCAGGCTTTATTATTTTCATCAACATAGAAATCACATACTTCAATGATTTCACGTTGGAATCTATTTAATGCTTTACTAAAATAACCTTTAACATATATACCAATTTGAATATATCTATGGAAAGATGTAACGAATTGATCTATATCTTGTGATGATTCCAATAAGGAATAAAGACGTAAAGGAATATTTGCAGCATTGTCGGCATGTATTGTAGATAAAATGTGGTGTCCTGATGAAATAGAGTTACGAACAGCTAATACTGCTTCTGCAGAACGTACTTCGGAAAGTAATATCCAAATTGGGTTTTGTCTCATGCAGGCTACTAATGCTTCTGTATAGGAAGCTATATTATTAGTCTTCATAGCAACTATATCTCTTTCAGGGAATATTCTATCTAAGTGTAATTCCAATGTATCTTCAATAGTTATTATTTTTTCATCATATTTTGTCTTAGATGCTAAATACTTAACTAACTCAGTTTTACCTGAACCAGTTTCACCAGCAACTAGAATGTTTGCATGACCTTCTACACACTTAATTAGGAAATCATGTAATTGTTCAGTTATGTATTGTTCATCTAATAATTTATCTTTATTTAATCTAATCTTAGCTGGAGTCTTACGAATAAGAACAGCAATACCATTAGTTGCAATCGAATCATGTACGAAGTTCATACGTAATTCAGCAGACTCAGCATCCAAGAATGGATGAGCCATGTTAAATGTTTTACCCATTACGTTTGAACATTGGAATGCTAGTTTTTCCATAAATGCATTATTTATCTCTGGTCTTTTAACTTGTTTGATACCAGAAGATAATGTCTTTAACCAAACTTGTCCACCATTAGAGTACGATATATCGGTTACGTCATCATCCGCTAAAAACTCTTCTAATGGTCCAAATTCCATTTGGTCAAATATAGAATTTAACATCTATGCCACCCACCCTTCGTTGTAATCTTTTATTCTTTATTCTTTAATTATTATTTCTTAGTTGATGCATTATCTAAAATAAACATTTCAATAGCATCATTTACCATTTTTGTTGGCTCAGGATTTTCAGTATATCCAGAGTTTCTTGGTACAGGGATAATTTCTACATTATAATCAGTTAATCTCTCAGCAATTTGAAGCAATTCAAATAATTGTGTAGGAACTGCAAACCAAATAGCTTGAGGATCTGGTTCTTCTTTAGTTGCTTCAGTGAATACATCTAAACCTTCTTTATCAATTACTTTAAGTACTTGAATAGATTTAATGAATTGTCCAAATATAACTTTATTATCATTATCTTTATCTGTTGCTTTAAAATATAAATCTATATAGTTACCAGACATTATTGAACATCCATATGTTTTATGGAATGTCATATTCTTTAATTCATAAATAGTATAATCATCAGGTAATCCACTGAATGATGTTCTTTCTTGTACAGATGAATCTGATACTGCAGCATCATAGAAGAAACTGTTCTCTGGTATAAAATATCCAGGTGTAACATATTTATTTTTTATTTGTCTTGATTGTTGTAGTAATTCAGAACCACTTGCAGAAACAAAGTTTCCTGATATCTTAACTTGACCAATATATTGATCAGTTATTTCAGTCATAGTCTTTAATTTTTCTTTACAGAAAGGTATTTGTACAGGTTGTACAGCCTTCTTAACCATATATGTATATACACCATATATAACAATAATTAACACTATAACTAAAAGGAATGTTAATGTATTTGGATTACTAAAAAATCTTTTAATATTTGTCTTTATTTTATCTAAATCCATATTATCACTTCCCTTTTTATATTTCTTCGCATCTATCCATGATCATTTGAACTATTACATCAGATGTAACTTGTACATCTTTAGCTTGTTTAGTATAGTTTTCATTTCTTAATACTGGAATAATATCAATATCTAAATCTACAAATTGAGATTTCATTAATAGTAAATACATGTTTTCTTCAACCGCAAATAATAATTCACTTGGTTTACCATTTTCAAGTCTTGATTTAATAATGTTATTACCTTTATTATCTTTTACAGCTAATACTCTAATAGATGAAATCATGTTAGCAAAAATAATTTTATCTTCTTCATCTGGGTCTTTAGCTGCTATATATAAATCAATGTAATCACCAGCTCTTACTTGGTTATAGAATGTATCTTTTTCAGATACATCAAGTGAAAATATAGTATATCCATCTTCAATATTAGCAAATGCAGCATCAGGCATATCTTCTGCTTCAACTAAATAATCAGTATATATAAGTGACTTCTTAGGTATATCACCTTTATAAGTGGCATACTTACCTACAACTTTTTTACTATCTAATATTAGATTAGTAGCAGATTGTGTATATGTCTTAGCTATTTTAATATTACCTAACATTTGTGCAGTTATTAAAGTTCTAGCAGGGATTGTATCTTTTGCATAAGGAACTACTACTGGGTTAATTGATATTTTAACTCTATAGTTATATCCAATTATTAAAGTAGCAACACATGCAAGAATTCCTAGTATAGTTACAGTATTTTTATTACCGACAAATCTTTTGATTAGTCCTCCTGGTCCATGATTTCTATTACCTTTAGCCATAAAATTACCACCTTTTTTTACACACTATAAAAAACTAAAACCCTCTAGCATATAAAAATTATATCACAAGAATTATTAATTTTAAACAAAATAATCATAATTATGATAAAATTATTTTAGGTGATATTATGAGAGAATTAAAACCCATAGATTTTGAGTCAAAGAACGTATTTAAGGCTTTATTAACATCTATTACTATTACGATAATAGCTATCATGATAGCAGCTTTTATAGGTGTTCCAATGGTAGATAAATTTCCTTCTTATGTTATATCTTATACATTAGTATTTCTAATTATATTTATATTTAGAAGAAATGAATTAATAACCTATTTAAAGAAAGTTCCTCAAGACTTTAAAAAGAATAAATATCAAATAATAATATACACATTTATATTTTTAGCATTAGAATTCTTTCTTAATTTATTTATATCTAAGTTAACAGGTACAAATGTACAAAACAATGTCAATGTAATGGATGCAGCAAAAAAGACCAATATATTCTTATTTATATATTTTATAGCTATTATTACTCCATTATATGAAGGACTAGTATTTACATATCCATATCAAAAGATAAAGAATAAAAAACTAGCATATATATTTATATCTGTAGTATTTGCTTTATTACACTTAACTGCTAGTAACTCATTAATAGAATTATTATACTTTATACCATATCTTTCATTAGGATTAGCATTAAACTATAGTTTCTATAAAACTAATAATGTTTTTATGTCAATTATAGTTCATGCTATTAATGATTTATTAGTATATGTGATATTATTAATAATATAAGGTGAATAGCAATGAAAGAAGAAAAGAGATTTATGATATATAAAATAATAATTATAGTAGTAGTTTTAATAGTATTAACTCTACTATGGGCAAGATTTATTTCAACTAAAGGATTAGTAGTAAAAGAATATCCTATCTACACTTCTTTAATGGATGAAAAATATGATGGATTTAAAGTAGTACAATTTAGTGATTTACACTTTGGTTCTACAGTATTTATTGATGAAGTTAAAGAAATGGTTAAACAAATAAATAATCAACACCCTGATGTAATAGTATTTACTGGTGATTTAATTGAACATGGTGTTATAGTATCAGATGATAACTTAAATGCTTTAATAGAAGAATTAAATAAGCTAGAAGCTAATATAGGAATATATGCAGTTATGGGTAATCACGACTATGATCAAATGGAATATTTTACTAAAGTAAATGAACAAGTTAAATGGAAATTATTAAAAAATTCATTCGAATATGTATATGAAGACACTAATACACCAATTGTATTTGTTGGAATTGATGATTATTGGATGGGTGATCCTGTATATAAAGATGCATATCAATTCTTACATGATAATAATAAAGATTTATATACTATATTATTATTACATGAACCTGATCAAATAGATCATTTAAATGATTTTACAGAAAATACTAATTATACATTTAATCTAGCATTATCTGGACATTCGCACTTAGGACAAGTAAGATTACCTTTCATTGGTGCTATGTGGACTCCATATGGAGCTAAAAAGTATTATGATGAACATTATAAATTAGGAGATAATAAAGATTTATATATATCTGGTGG
>CAMPCD010000036.1 GCA_946643435.1 uncultured bacterium | reverse complement strand
GGTAAAGTTAATAGTAATTATTTATATACTAATAATACCATTAAGATGTTAAAGTTATATGGATATAGTTCTGTAGATTATTTGATATTAACACATGGGGACTTTGATCATATGGGAGAAGCAATTAATTTAGTTAATAATTTTAAAGTAGAGAAGGTTATCTTTAACTGTGGACCTTATAATGATTTAGAAAAAGAGTTGATTAAAGTATTAGATAAGAAAAAGATTAAGTATTCTTCATGCATAAATAAATTAGATAGATTATATTTTCTACAAACGAAAGAATATGATAATGAAAACGATAATAGTAATGTTATTTATACAGAACTTAATGGATTTAAATTTATGTTTATGGGAGATGCATCTATTACTACAGAAAAAGAAATATTAAATAAGTATAATTTACCTGGTTTAGATGTATTAAAAGTAGGACATCATGGAAGTAAAACAAGTAGTAGTAAAGAGTTTATAAATGAGATAAATCCTAAATATTCAGTTATTAGTGTTGGAAAGAATAACAGATACGGTCATCCAAATAAAGAAGTATTAGATAATCTAAAAGATACAAAAATATATAGAACAGACGAGAACGGAAGTATTATGTTTAAGATAAAAAATAATAAGTTAAGAATTGAGACTTGTAGTCCGTAGGAAGGAAGATGATAAAATGAATGAAATAAAAGAATATACAACAAAATTGTTTGAAGATATTAAACATATAGATGAATTAGGTAATGAGTATTGGTTAGCAAGAGAATTAATGCCGCTATTAGAATATTCATTATGGCAAAGATTTTCAAATGTATTAAGAAAAGCAACGGAGAATTGTTTAAATAGTAACCATAAAGTATCTGATCATTTTATCGGCACCGATAAAATGATAAATTTAGCTAAGAATGCAGTAAGAAATATACAGGATTATAAACTTACAAGATATGCATGTTATTTAATTGTGCTTAACTGTGATCCTAGAAAGAAAGTAATAGCTTTAGCTAAAACTTATTTTGCCATTCAAACAAGAAAACAAGAATTATCTGAAAAAGAGTACCATGAACTAACTGAAAATGAAAAAAGATTTTATCAAAGAGATTTAACTAAAAAAGGAAACTATTCTTTAAATATTGCTGCTAGAAATGCAGGAGTTAAAAATTTTGATAAATTTCATAATGCTGGATATAAAGGATTATATAATGGTGAAACAGCAGATGATATCTTCAAAAGAAAGAAACTTAGATATAGAGAAGATATTCTAGATAATATGGGAAGTGAAGAATTAGGAGCCAATTTATTTAGAATCACTCAAACAGAGGCAGCATTAAGAGAAGATAATATCATGGGAGAAAATAATGCTAATAAGACACATTATAATATAGGTAAAAACATTAGGAAAACAATTGAAAAAAATCATAGAACAATGCCTGAAAATTTGCCAACTCCAGAAAGAAGTTTAAAAGAATTAGAAAAGGAAACAAAGAAAATAAAAGATTGGACAAAATTTGATATAATGTAGATAGGATGTGATAGAATGACAAATGAAGAATTAAATAATAGAATTCAAGAAATAGTAAATGAAATTCAAAATCAACAATTTGTAGGAACTGATGAAGAAATTAAAATTCAACAAATCCTATATTTTGATAAGTATGTTAAAGATAATATAGATTATGGCTTTGAGGCTGTAAATTTTTCAATAAATAATTCAAATGAAAAAAATCCATTTGACAGTGCATTTAGACTTGAAGGCTTTTTTCAAGAAAATGAAATTAGTGGCAAGAGATTAGCAGTATGCGGTAGTATTAGCCAAGTGGCAAAATTAGTTTTAAACAAATTAGGAATTCAATGCGATTATGTATGGGGACATTTTAATGCTGGAACAGATAATGAACCACAATATGTTGGACATAGATGGAACGTTGTAACATTAGGTGATAAAAATTACATGGTTGATTTCACGATTGGAATGATTATTCATAATATAAATAAAGATGTTAATTATGCCAATGCTTCAAGACAATTATTTGCATTAAATGACGAAAGCAGAGAATATAGTTATCTATTCTTTGATAAGTTGGCACCAACTGAAAGTATCGGTGGATTTATGAAAAATGAAAACGGAACAGCTGTTGATGATTTGGATGAATTTGGCTATCTTAAAAATTCAACTACTGAAACACAAAAGGCCATTCCTAATTTAGGAACAATACCAGAAGAGCATATTATGGAATATATAAAAATGTTTGATAAGAGTAAATTATTATAATGAATTGATTGCAAATTTCAATCTTTTTGATTTTGTACAAATGGCATATCAAAATTTATTAAAAAAAAAGTTAAAGAATTGCGTAGAAAATAGCGCAATTCTTTTTAATTCTATTCGACTTACATTTTGACAATCACCACATAGTGATTATGATCATATTGATGAATTAAAAAAGTAAAGATTCTAAAATAATAATAGAATAAACGAGATCAATGATATAATAAATATAAGAAGTGATAATTATGGAATATTTAATGAATAATGGCCAAAGTTCAGCTAATGATGAAATACGTATTTTTTGTAAAAATATTTCGGAAATAAATAGTATAGATGATTTAAAAGAATTAGATAAAATCTTTTTTGAATATTTTTCTAGAGATACTTCAACACCAAAGTTTTCAAGGAGTGTCATAGATATATTTAATAGTAAAACTTTTTCTGGATGTTCTGATATAGGTATGATGATGGCAACTATTTTAAGAGAAAAAGGAATTCCAACGATATATGTTGAAACCGCTAATGTTGATTGGCTAAATAAAGAAATTAATAATTTGCCTGGTCATGAGGTTATGCAAGGACATATATTTTTAGAAATTTTACTTGATGAAAAATGGTATTTATATGATCCTACTTTCCATGTAGTATATGATAATTATGATTCAAGTAATAATAATTATCCTAGAAGATATTATGTTTTTGCAAAAGGTGAAAATGCAAATTCACTAGGTGTATACAATGTTAAGGATGAGCGTACACTTGCAATTTCGAAACTTGGTAATTATGATTACAATGAATATGTTGATCCTAATTATCCGGAGATTAATTTGAGAACGCCAAAATTGAGCAAGACATTAGTTCACTAAAATTATATATTGTGATGATATAATGAAGTAAATAGATAGCTTAGATTAAAGGAGTATTATTTTTATGGATTTATATTAAGGTATCCCAAGGGAAAAGAAAGTATTACAGGCTTTATATATGAACCATGGCACTTTCGTTTTGTTGGGTTAGAGTTAGCTCAAAAAGTACATGACAGTGGTTTAGTGTTAGAAGAAATAATATAATTAATTAAGGAGATAGTATGGCAAGTTTAAATAATGTAAAAGTAGTAGTAAAGAAAATTTCTACAATTGAAAATCTAGGTGAACATTTGTGTTTTTTTGGTGGTTCAGTACCTTATATTTATTATAATAAAGAATCCAATAGAGAACATTCAGATGTAGATATATTAGTAGATAAAGAATATATGGATGTTGTTAGACAATTAGCAAAACAAAGTAATTTATATCGTCCTAATTTAGATTCACTAAATTTAGATTTAAGAGATGACTATGGATTAAAATTGTTTATTGATGGTGTATATGTTGAATTTGAACCAATGTATGTTGAAGATGGAATGTTAATAAGAAAAAGTTTTAGTCCAGATAAAAGTCTTGCTGGTGTTGAGATGATACCTTTTGAAGAATTAACAGATTTAATTGTTGAATTAAATATAGATGGAGTAAAATCATATTGTCAAAGTCCAGAGTTAATTAAAGCTGAAAAGGAACAGTATAAAAGAGAAAAAGATTTATTAGATATCAACTTTATAGATAGTCAAGATATTGATGTTGATAAGTATCATAGAGTAAAAAAATCTATAGAATCATCAACAGCAACCATAAACACATATGAAGAATTAAAGAATAGAAAAACATTATAAATAATTACATTGGAGGTTATCATATGGAATATAAAAGAATGAGAGATTATACACATGAAGAATTTGTTAATCTTATATTAAGTTTAAATGAAGAACAATTATTAGAATTAAGTTCTAAATATGGTGGATATCCAGTATTATTTAGAATGGCTTTAGATGATAGAATTAGTCATATACCATTTATTCAAACTGGTGCAGCAATTATTATCAGAAATGAAAATGGACAAATCTTATTACAAGAAAGAACAGATAGAAATAAATGGGGACTTCCTGGTGGTTGCCAAGATTTAGGAGAAGATTTAAGAGTAACTGCTGTAAGAGAAGCTTATGAAGAAACAGGTATTAAACTTGATCCTAATGAAATAGAACTTATAGATACATTATCAGGTGAATCTAGAAAGAATAGTTATCCTAATGGGGATATAGTATACAACAATACATCATTATACTTAGCAGATGTATCAATAAGTGATGAATCAACTTTAAAAGGTGATTTTGAAACTAAACGTTTAAGATTCTTTAATCCAGATAATGTACCAGAGAACTTAATGGATGCTGATTTAATAAAAGCATATTTAAAATATTTAGAGAATAGATCTAAAAAAAGATAGTATGTATTTGGAGTGTCTGTTATGCAGCAAGAAGTATTAGATTTATATGATGATAATTTCAATAAGATTAATAAAACAATTATAAGAAGAGTTGATGAAATACCAAATGGTACAAATATCATGCAATCATATATATTAATAAAGAATAATAATAAATATTTACTTGAACAAGCAACAAAAAGAAATAATTACAAGTGGGCTGTTCCTGGAGGTCATGTTTTAAGTGGTGAAACTCCAGAAGAAGCTTTATCTAGAGAATTAAAAGAAGAACTTGGATTAACAAATATAGTATTTAGAAAGATTGATACTATTAAGTTTCCTTATAATAATTATATCTTTAATGTATTCTTTTCAGATACATTAGTAGATATTAATCAATTATCTTTTCAAGAAGAAGAGGTAACACAAGTTAAATGGTATACTAAAGAAGAAATACTTAAACTTATTGAAAATGATAGTATTCCAAGAGGATATGCTTATGTATTAAAGAATTATATGAATTAAACTACCTTATGGTAGTTTTTTTAAATTTGCTTTTAATCAATAATAATGATAGTATATTTAGCATAAAGAAAGGGGGGAATAGTTATGGATAATAATGGAAAAAGAATGCCACCATTGCCTGTATATCAAGCAAAAAAATCATTGGATAGAAAGGAATACACTTATTCTGAATTAGTAAATAATAATATTAATTTTGATCAAGTTAATTCTATTGTTATTTCTGTTGACGATTTATCAAATGATATGTCTAAGTTATTTGAATTTATAAAATATTCCCCGAGCCCATTAAAGTTTAAAGATTTTGAAAGTGTATTATATGTTGATAGTATATTAAAAGAACATATAAATAATACATCATACTTAATTGCAGATTCTATATTACGAGATAGAAGTTATGTAGATCTTACTAAACTAAAAAACATATCATTAACTGTACCATTTGATTATTTAGTATGGGGAGTTAAATTCAATGATAAGGTAGATACATATTGTTTTTCCTTTAAAGACGATGATGGTTTAGTATTTGAAAGTATTAATGGTAATAAAAAATTATCATATGATAATTTAATAAAAATAAGAAATAAGATAGAAGAATTATCTAAGTTATGTGGCAATAGTGATACGGATAAAGTATTATTAATATCTGATTATATTCAAAGTTGCACTCAATTTATTGACGGAAAAGTATCTGAGAGTTCAAATGGAACATTTGTTACTCCTGACTTTCCCACAAACGACGTTTATAGATTTAAGAGTGGCCTTGTTGAAACAGTATTAAATGACCACAATGGTATATGCATGGGAATTGCTAATTTATCTACATTATTGCTTAATAATGATGAAATGAAAGTTGAAGTTGAATCAGTAAAAGGTGAAAATCATGTATGGAATAAAGTATTAATAGATGGTAAGTATTACTACTTTGATAATACTTGGTGTATTACTAGAAGCGAAGATATTAGTAGTGAAGGGCTAATTACATTATCATTTTCTAAAAAGTATACGTTATTTGGAAATCAAACAGCTAATTCTATAGGTCATCATAAAGCTGTAGCTATTTTTTCGTATAGATATGATGGTGTTATGAGTGAAGATGACTTTGATCTAAGTAATTATAACTATGAATCAAAGTTCACTTATAATAAGCATCCTATATATCATTCAGAAAGAATGCATTAATAATTTAAAAGAATTATCTTTATGATAATTCTTTTTTCTTTACAAAATAATATTTTTAATAATAAAAATGTAATATAATTAAATTAAGAATAGGAGTTGTATATATGTATTATCATTCATCTCAAACATCAAATATAAAAACATTAGAATAAAGAATATCTAATCATAATGAACCTTTTAAAGGCGGTGCTATAACACAAGGTGTATATGCATTAACTGATGTAGATGTCATTCAATTAGAAATAAACGGTAAATATAGAGATTATAATAACTTAGAATTATTACATAAGTTTATTAACTCATTAGATAAGTTTATTAAACAATATAATACATATATTAATAAATAAGGAGGTAATATGGATCCTAAAAGTGTAGCAGTAGATGCTGCTAGAAATATAAATTATAGATTACATGCTGAACAATTAAATATTCCTATTGTTAAAGGTTTTC
>CAMPCD010000035.1 GCA_946643435.1 uncultured bacterium | reverse complement strand
AAGAATATAAATAATATGCTTATTGTTATAAAGAATATACTATCATATTTATTCTTTCTAAATATATAGAATAATATATATCCAACTAAGAATGATAAAGGTATATCTGTATAAATAGAATTAATGAATACCTCTGAATCAAATAAGAATGTTAATAAACACATAAATATAAACACTAATAAAGTCTTTAATACTGTATTTTTAATATCCACTTTTTTATCATGATTAAAGATAGATAATATAATACTTGCTTCAAATACATGAATACATCTTATTAGATAAGTTTCTTTAAAACCACCACTTATAAAAGTATATAATGTTTCCATTAAAGGAAAAATTGGTGGATAATCTTTATGCACTAATAAATGAGATGTATCTATAGAATAAAAATTATCTAATCTAATTATTTCTTTAACCATCTTACCCCAATGAGATAATTCATCCCATCTAGTATAATATCTATTTAAATCATATAAATAAATAACAATATATATGAATATAAATGATATTAATCCATTAGTTAGATATTCTTTCTTTATATCTTTTAAACTATATTTATTTTTAATTAAATGAATTGGGAATATTAAACATAAACCAACATTTAATCCTAAACCAAAATAAATAGTCTTGAATAAATATAAAGATATATACATTATGATAGCTGATAATATAAGTGTTAAAGGTAAAGCATGTTCAAACTTAATCTTTTTAAATAATATAGTTAAAGAATAAGTATAAAAAACAATATAAAGTAAAGGTAATATAAAAGATACTATATAACTCATACTATTCACCTAATAGTTTATTAAATATATCATCATACTTAGAAACTATAATTGGCCAAGTATAATTATTCTTAATAATATCTATACATTCTTTACCCATTTTTTCAATTTTATTTTTCTTTAATTCATCACATATATTAATAATTCTAGCTAATGAAGAATGTACATTACTGAAGTAATAACAAGCATCTTGTCCTACTTCTTTATTATATTCAACATCAAATAAAATGTTTAATTTAGTATATGCTAATGCTTCAAGTAATGAAGGATTAGTTCCACCTGCTGAATGTCCATGGATATATCCATATGCATTCATTCTTAAATATGTTAATAGTTCTTTATCATATACAGGTCCTAAGAAAACTATTCTTTCATCTTTATAGAACTTAGTATTACTCTTTAAATGATAATAGAATTCATTTTCTTCATAATTAGTAACTAATAATAATTTCTTTTTAGTATTAGAAGCCATAAATTCAGATATAATTGTTTCTATATTATTTTCAGGTACAAATCTACCAACATATAAATAATAATTATTACTCTTTATATCTTTTTCTTTAAAGAATTTCTTACATCTATTTTCATCTTGTATTTTATTATTCATATAAGTACCATATGCAATAAAAGATGATTTATTAGATACTTTGTATTCTGAATCAATATATTCTTTAATAGCTTTACTATCACATACTACTTGATCAGTATATTTAACATGATATTTTTCTGATATTTTAAAGCACTTCTTAATCCACCATGCCCATTTATCTCTTTTCCATTCAATACCATCAGGATTCATAACTACTTTAGCTCCTAGTTTATGTAAGTCATGATAGTATTTAGGCATTAAAGGTCCTATCTTTGATCCTAGTATAACTATTATAGTATTCTTTAATTTATTCTTTCTTAAATACTTAATATAATAATTCATAGACTTAATAGTAAAATTAAACATAGTAGTAAAACCTGTATTAGGAACATATAACTCTACTTGTTCTAGTTTTCCTATATGTGTAATATTCTTATTATTCTTTTTATTATGAGTTAGATAAGGTATATAAAAATTAATATCTTTATCTACACAATTGTTAACAAATTCTGTTACAAAAGTTTCCCATCCTCCATAGTTATATCTATAACCACGAGAGCCTATAATTATTACATTTTTCATATTATCACTTCTTCTCTTAAATTATATCATAATAATAAAAAACTTATTTAGTTTTTTCTAAATAAGTTCCTTCTTTTTCAATAAAATTATTCATATAAAATATATTTGCATTATCAATGATTTCAATAGTTCTACCATATAAATCATACATACCTAATTTATTTAATGTATTAAAGAATGATATTGAAAAATCAATAGCTTTCTCAGGGGTACTTATACGTTCACAATTACCTGATTTAAGCATAGTATTTAAATAATATAATAAAGCTGTCATAAAATCTTCTTTAATATCAAAACTAAATATTTTATCTAAAAAAGCTTTATAATTAATCAATCCTGTATGATTCGAATATATAATTCTTGAATAGGTATCTCTAGTAATAATATTTTCCTTGAAATATTTTTCTAAATATTTAACTCCTTCTTTTTCTAAATCCATTAAATATTTATAAATAACTAAATATACAGGATCATTATCTAAATCGTATATTCCATGTTCAAAAAAGACTCTAACTACTTCTGTAGCTAATTTATTATTTAATACAATTCCAATATTATGTAGTCCTACTCTACTATCATCTCTACCTTTAGCATTTTTAATCAAATCTAATTTATAACCTATTTCAGTTGATTGAGTATTTATAAGTTCTTGTGTATTACGCCAACTTTCATTTATTATGCGTGTTGCCATATTAATCCCCCTTTGGTCCAATTATAATAACACTAAAGATTAAATAAAGCAAAAAATAAAACTAGCATAGCTAGTCTATTTTTTAATTTTAACAGGATGTTCCAATAAGAACATCTTATTAGTATCATTTAATTCTTCTACATATCTATCTGTAGCATCTTGCCATGTAGGTAATCTTTTAAATCCTGCTTCTTCTAATTTAGATTTATCTAATTTAGAGTTTCTTGGTCTATATGCTTGTTTAGCAGCAGTAATCTTTAAATACTCTTCAGTAGTTACAGGATTAATTTGCATCTTTTTACCTGTAGTCTTCATAATATATTCAGCAAATTCAGCCCATGAACAATATCCTTCATTATTAACATTATATGTTCCATATTTATCAGTGAAACTCATTTCAACTAATAACTTAGCTAAGTCTACAGTATAAGTTGGTGAACCAACTTGATCATTAACTACTGATAATTCTTCTTTATTATTAGATAGTTTAATCATTGTATTAATGAAGTTATTTCCATTTATACCAAATACCCAAGATATTCTAGTAATAAAGTGATTAGGATTTTTTCTAACTTCTTCTTCTCCTAAATATTTTGTTTCACCATATACTGATTTAGGATTAACTTGATCTTCTTCAGTATATATTCCTTTTTTAGTACCATCAAATACGTAGTCAGTAGACATATATATCATCTTAGCACCTACTTTATTAGATGCCTCAGTTAAATTTTTGGTTCCACGTACATTTATATCATAAACTTTAGTTGGTATATCTTCTGCTTTATCAACAGCTGTCCAAGCAGCACAGTGGAATATTACATCAGGTTTATAGTTTTCAACTATTTCAAATACTCTTTCTCTATCTGTAATATCCATATCTTGTACATCTAAAGCTAAAATATTTCTTTCACCTCTAGCATGTAATTCACGAACTATATCATAACCTAATTGTCCATTAACACCAGTTATTAAGAATCTTTTAGGTTCTCTAGTAAATGGTCTTACTACTTCATCTATTCCGTGTCTATTAGAATCTTTTTCAGATAATGTTATTTTTTCAACATCATATTTTTTCTTTATTGCTTCCCAATCAATATTTATTTTTGGATCATTATAAGCTATACCATCTTCTAATCTTGTATTATATTGATTATCAACTACATATTGGAATAATGAATTATCTTTTAAACACATATATCCATGTGCAAATCCACGTGGTACATATAATGCATTACCTTCTTCAGAAGATAGTTTTACTGCTATATATTGTCCATATGTAGGAGAATCTGTTCTTATATCAACTACTACGTCTAATACTTCTCCTTCTGCACAACTAACTACCTTTGTTTGACAATATGGATCTAATTGATAATGTAATCCTCTAAATACACCTTTAATACTACATGATTCACTATTTTGATTCCATTCTTTAAAACCTAATGATTTTAATTCTTCTTTAGTTATTGATTTGAAGAATCCACGATGATCGCCAAATCTTATAGGTGCTAATTCATAGCAATCCTTTAACTTTGTTGGTTTAACAATTATATTACCTATTCTTGTTTCTTCTTTTATTTCTTTCATGACCAATACCTCCCTCAAGTATTTATAAACCATTAATATTATACAACATTTTGATATTTTTTATCTACAAAAAAGCTAAGATTATTTCTTAGCTATTTCTTCATTTCATAGTTTGTTTTACATTCAATGATTTCTTCTTTACCATTACAAATGAAATCATCATTTAATTCTCCATCACAATAATGACAACTATATGTTTGTTCTTGTTTTAATTCACATTGATATGCTTCCTCACATTTAGTTGGAGTTATACAATTACCAAAGTAACTACATTCACTTTGATGATCAAGATAAACGAAAATACTTAATAATACAACTATAATTAGTATAATCACACTTACAATTATTAAAGCCTTATTTATTTTTTTATTCTTTTTATTCTTCTTCATATAAACCTCTTACTATACTTATAGTATATCACAAAAAAAGCTAAGATTATCTCTTAGCTATTTCTTCATTTAATAATTTATTAACCATACCTGGGTTGGCTGTACCTTTTGTTTCTTTCATTACTTGTCCAACAAAGTAACCAATTAAATTAGTCTTACCAGCTTTATAAGCTGCTATTTGATTTGGACTTTCATCAAGAATCTTAACAATAATATCTAGTAATGCATTATCATCACTCATTTGTTTAATATTATATTTTTCCATAATAGTCTTAGGTTCTTCTTTTTCTTCCAATGATTTAGCAAATACTTCTTTTGCTTGTTTAGAAGATATTTCACCTTTCTTCATTGCCTCAGTTATTTGATTTAATAAAGCTGGTGTTAAATATAATTCATTAATAGTTATATCTTCTTGATATAAGTAACCTAATATTTGAGTACATAACCAGTTAGCTGCAATTTTAGGATCCATACCTAATGATACACATTCTTCATAATAATCAGCTGTTGATTTTTCTTTAATAATAATACCTGCATCATATGCTGATAATCCAAATTCACCCATATATTTAGTTTTTCTTTCATATGGTAATTCAGGTGTAGAAGCAACAATTTCTTCTACCCATTTAGGATCTATTTTAAACTTAGGTATATTTGGTTCTACAAAATATTTATAATCTATTGCATCAACTTTAGATCTCATACGAACAGTAGACATAGTTGTTTCATCCCATCTTCTAGTCTCTTGTTCTACTTCTTCATCATATCTACCTTCATCTTTTAAAGTAGATTGTCTTTCTATTTCATAGTTAATAGCATCTCTTACAGATGAGAATGAATTAACATTCTTTATTTCTACTTTAGTACCTAATGTATTAGGATCTTCACTTATAGATATATTAACATCACATCTTATTTGACCTTTTTTACTATCAGCTTCAGATATACCACAGTATTGATAAATAGCTCTAATATATTCTAGATATGTAATAGCATCATCTGCAGAATGTAAGCATGGTGTTGTTACAAGTTCAAATAATGGAACACCAGCTCTATTATAGTTAATAGTAGTTGTATCATATAAGTGTGTAGATTGAGCAGCATCTTCTTCTAAGTGTAGATTATCTATTTCTACTCTAAATGTTGATCCATCAACACGCTCAATATCTATATAACCACCATTACCAACACATTCTTCTGGTGGATTTTGAGTTATTTGGAATCCTTTAGGTAAATCTGGATAATAGTAGTTCTTTCTTTCAAAATACATATATTCAGGCACTCTTGCATGTAATATAGATGCCATCATTATAGCTTGTTCAACAGCTTTCTTATTTACCACTGGTAATACACCAGGAAAAGCCATATCTACTGGAGATACATTACAGTTTGGTTCTTCTGTATATTCATTTCTTCCACCTGAGAAAGCTTTTGAATTAGTTTCAGAACCTTCACAGTGCATCTCTAAACCAATTGTTACATAATACTTACCCATATTACTTAACCTCCTTAGCTATTTGATTTTTATAATCCATATTACTTTCTAGAGCATAAGCAATATTTAATAATTTTTGATCTTCATATCTATTACATGTGAAATTAATACCTACTGGTAAACCTCTCACAAATCCATCAGGTATTGTAATTGATGGGAATCCACCAAAGTTACCTATTTGTAAATGATCTTCTAATGCAGATCTATCATCTTCTGTAATAATATCTTTTTCAGCATCAAACTTCTTAGCTACACCAGATGAAACAGGCATAACAAGAGCATCATATTCTTTAAATAATTCCAAGAATTTATCAACAATTAATCTTCTTGCTTTTTGAGCATTCTTAAAGTATCTATCTTGATTAACTGCTTGTAATACATATGAACCAATTATAAATCTTCTCTTAATTAATGAAGAGAATCCTTTAGTTCTATGATCTTTCATTTGTTCAATATAGTTATTACCTTCTCCTCTTGGTCCAAAACTAAATCCTGTTAAGTTAGACATATTAGATGTAGCTTCAGCACAAGAAATAACTTGATATACTGAAGGAATTGCATTTAATAAATTTTGATCTATTGATACTTCATCAACAGTTGCGCCTATTCTTCTTAATAATTCTACTTTACTCATAAAATTATCAAAATGTTCACTCATTTCATCATCCATTGATGAATAATTATTCTTATCTAAGAATTCTTTTATATAGAATAACTTCTTACCTTTTATATCTTCTTTTAAGTCATCATTTAAATGAATATTAGATGAATCCCAAGAAGTCATATCTTTAGGATCTTTACCCTTCATTGCATCAACAACAATAGCAGCATCTTTAACTGATCTAGTTAATACACCACATGTATCTAATGAAGATGCAAATGGGAATAAACCATATCTTGATATCATTCCATATGTTGGTTTATATCCAACTATACCACAGAAGGCAGCAGGTTTTCTTATTGAATCACCTGTATCTGATCCTGTAGCAAAAGGATAACATCCTGCAGCAACAGCAGCAGCTGAGCCTGATGATGAACCAGCACACATACGAGTTAAATCCCAAGGATTCTTTTGTATACCAGTATGACCTGTTGTACCAGTTCCACCCATACCAAATTCATCCATAGCTGTTTTATTAACAGGAACACATCCATGTTTAAGTAAGTTTTCTATAGCTGTAGCTGTAAAAAATGGTACATAATCTTTTAATGTATTAGATGATCCTGTAGATAATATTCCTTTAGTTGAATAATTATCTTTAATACCAAATGGAA
>CAMPCD010000034.1 GCA_946643435.1 uncultured bacterium | reverse complement strand
TATATTATTGCTGAATGGATAAGTGATAATGCTTATTATCGTAAATGGATAAGAAATAATATATATCATACAGGTAGTATTGTTTCTAAGGTTAAGAAGAATGCAGAAGATACAAATAAAACATATGAAATGTATTATAACTATAATGAACCAATTAAATATATTAAACATTATAGAGTATTAGCTATTAATCGTGGTGAAGATGAAAAAGTATTAACTGTATCTTTATCATTTGATGATGATGCTATTATTGCATATTTAGAAGAAAAGATTATTAAGAATAAATCATCATTTGTATGTGATTTAATAAAAGAAGCTATTAAAGATTCATTAAAGAGATTAATATTACCTTCTATAGAAAGAGAAATAAGATCTGAATTAACTGAAGTAGCTGAAGAAAAAGCTATTGAAACATTCTCAGTTAATCTTGAACATTTATTATTAACAAGACCTATTAAAGGTATGGTTGTATTAGGATTTGATCCAGGATATGTAAATGGTTGTAAGCTAGCTGTTGTTGATCAAAATGGTAAATATTTAGATTCAACAGTTATTAAACCATTCTTAAATAACATTAAACCTGAACAAGTTAAGAAAGATAAAGAAATAGTTAGAGATTTAATTAATAAGTATCATGTAGATATTATATCTATCGGTAATGGTACTGCATCTAGAGAATCTGAAACTTTCTGTGCAGAGATGATTAAAGAATATAATTTAAATTGTAAATATATTATTACATCAGAAGCAGGTGCATCTATTTATTCTGCATCTAAATTAGCTATAGAGGAATTTCCTGATTTAGCTGTTGAAAAAAGATCTGCTGTATCAATTGGTAGAAGATTACAAGATCCTTTATCAGAATTAGTTAAAATAGATCCTAAATCTATAGGTGTAGGTGAATATCAATATGATGTTAATCAAAAGAATTTAGGAGAAGCTTTAGATTTTACTACAAGTAAAGTAGTAAATGAAGTAGGTGTTAATATTAATACTGCTTCTAAATCAATCTTAAAATATGTATCTGGTTTAACTAAAACTACAATAGATAAGATATATGATTATAAAGAAAATAATAAGATTACATCTAGAGATGATATTAAAAAGATTAAAGGTATATCTGATAAAGTATATGAACAATCAATAGGTTTCTTAAGAATATTAGATGGTAATAATCTATTAGATAGAACAGGAATACATCCTGAATCATATGATATAACTAATAAACTATTAAAAGATATTAATCTAGATATTAGTAATATAGATAGCAAAGACTTTAAAGATTCATTAGATAAAGTAAATATTGAAGATGAAGCTAATAAGTTAAATACAGATGTATATACTTTAACTGATATTATTAAAGAATTAAAAAATCCTGGATTAGATCCTCGTGATGAATTAGAAGCACCTATATTAAAGTCTGATATATTACATATAGAGGATTTGAGCGTTGGTATGGAATTACAAGGAACGGTAAGAAATGTTGCTTCATTTGGTGCGTTTATAGATATAGGGCTACATGACGATGGTCTTTGTCATATTTCTAAAATGAGTAAAACATTTGTTAAAAATCCTAATGATATAGTTAATGTAGGTGATATAGTTACATGCTATGTTATATCTGTAGATTTAGATAAACAAAAGGTTCAATTATCTTTAATTAAGGAATAATTAAAGAAATTTTAAAAAAAATAGTTGCAAATACGAATTATTATGGTATAATTTTATTTGTCAACTTGATGCGGGTGTAGGTCAATGGTAGACTTCCAGCCTTCCAAGCTGATTACGTGAGTTCGATTCTCATCACCCGCTCCATTTTAATTTATGTGCCCAATTAGCTCAGTTGGTAGAGCGCGCGGCTGTTAACCGCTAGGTCGTAGGTTCGAGTCCTACATTGGGCGCCATTTGAATTTAACTAGGTTTACACCTAGTTTTTTCTTGTTTTAATCTATTATTCATTTTATATGTTATACTTTAAATAGAATAGGAGTGTGTCGTATGGCTATAGTTGATTTTAAAGCTATGAAGCATGATAAAGAGTTATTTGATAGTATGGCCGATAAATTAATCGACGATACACTAAAGAAGAAAAAAAGATATAATACTTTATACAATAATGCTAATAGATTAAAGAATGAAATAAATATAATACTTATGCAAATAGAAAAACTTTGTTATGAGTTATCTATTCCATTAAATAAACCAATTCATGATTTTACTTATCAAGAATTAGAGAATATATTAGTTGATTATAAAATACCAAGTGTTAATAAAGAAGAATTAAGAGTAAAAATACTTAGGGTTAGAATTAGATTAGAAGATATTAATAAGCTAAGAACTGAAATGATTAAATTAGATCTATATGAAGGACATCTAAATGGTATGGAAGATGACACATTAGATGAAGAATATATAGATATGGATAAAATAAGAGAAGAAAGAGGAATAAGCCCTCTTGATGAGTTAAATGGAGCATTAGAACGTATTAACTTTGAATCATTATTAAATGATAGTGGAGATTTCTACACATTTGTATGTGATGGAAAGGTTAATTTAAAAACTATTGCTGCTCAAATATATGGAAGACCTTCATATTGGATATATATCTTTAATTATGCAGATAATAAAGATTATATAAAAAAAATAGCTGTTGAAAACTATAAAACTATAGATGAAGTTATTATTTCGAATGAATTATTAGTAGGTTTAACATTAAAGCTACCAAAAGAATTAGAATTTTATTCAGAAGAGTTCAATACATCTGTTTTGAAGAGAGTTTCTTAAAAAAAATTTACTATGTTTTGCCTAGGTGGGAACGTTGATTCTCACTTTTTTGAATTTGTCAAGGGTTTGACATTTTTTTAATTTCTAGTAAAATAGAAAGCGTTCGACCTGAATGAGGAGGACCAGAAATGGAAACAAAAAGAGCCTCTGGATTATACAGAGGACACATAATAGCAGGAGTAGTATTCGTAGTAATATTCGTTATGCTATTAATCATGCACACTAGTGTAGACGGATTAACTTTAGAATGCCCTAAAGAAGTATCTAGTCAATCTGAGGTGATACCCCTCTTAAGTATTGAGTATCAAGATTCATTACTTAAAGCACTAGTTAATGAAAATGAGGTTGAAGCTGGACCTAAAGAGGAAGTAACTATTAGAACGGAATTAGATAGTTACATTACTTCTTATTTGGACGACATTAAATTCCTATGTTATACATATTCTATTGATTATGAAGATTTTATCGGCAATCTTTATGATGTATATAATAAGAATTATGAAACATATGGATTTGATGAAACAAATGTAGGATATATACTTAATTCTGATGGTAGCTTGAAGAATTTTGCAAATGTTAAGTATGGTTTGGTCGAATATATCAATGATTACATTGGTAAAAAACCTAAAAAACAAAAGAAGAGAAAGGTTAACTATACTGGAAATTCAACATATGTAGAAAACTTAATAAGATACTACACATCAATATATACAAATGTTGATACAAATATAGCATTAAGTATAGGTGCTGCAGAATCAGGATACTATAAAGTTAAAGGCATGTTAAAAGCTGGTAACGTTTATGGTGGAATGAGTAAGGGTGGATTAATCCACTATGATAATATAGAAATCGGAGTATTATCGTATATAAGACTATTATCCAAGTCATATTTTGGTAAAGGTTTAAATACCTTTAGTGAAATAGGATATAGGTATTGTCCAACTATTGATAATAATGGAAATAAGATAGTCAGTCCTAATTGGATGCGTTTAGTTACTACAGCTATGAATAAATATAAGAAACTAAACAATAATGTATCTGCAAGCGACTTACTAGGAAAAATAGAAATACTTTAATTGTATTTCTATTTTTTTTACTTTATACTTATTATATGGGTGGTAGTATGAAATTTATTGAAGATATAAATATAGATAATAAAAAAGTAATATTAAGATTAGATTTAAATGTGACTATAAAAGATGGAAAGATACTAGATAATACAAAAATAGTTAAAAGTTTAAAGACTATTAATTATCTATTAGATCATAATTGTAAGATTTTAATCATGTCTCATTTAGGCAAGATTAAAACAATAGAAGATAAATTAAGAAATAGTTTAGAAATAGTATCATTAGAATTATCTAAACTATTAGGACAAAATGTTTGCTTTATTCCTGAAACAAGAAACATATTACCTTCTATACTAGATAACCATAATATTTGTTTGATGGAAAATACTAGATTTGAAGATTTGGATGGTAAGAAAGAATCAGGTAATGATTTAGAACTTGCTAAGTATTGGGCTTCATTAGGAGAAGTATTTATAAATGATGCTTTTGGTACAACTCATAGATGTCATGCTTCTAATAATGGTATAGCTAAATTCTTAGAATCAGGATATGGATATTTAATAAAAGAAGAAATAGATGGACTAAGTCCAATTATTAATAATATTAAAAGACCATTCACAGTTATTATGGGTGGAGCTAAAGTTGATGATAAGATTCAATTAATTAAATCTTTATTAAATGAATGTGATAATTTACTTGTAGGTGGAGGTATTGCTAATACTTTCTTAAAAGCTGCAGGTTATAATATTGGTTCTTCTTTATATTCAGCTGATTATGTAGAAGAAGTTAAGGAATTATTAAATACATATTCATCTAAAATTGTATTACCAGTAGATATAGTAGTTAATAATAATGAAGTAGTATCAACAATAAGTGTTAAAGATATGACTGATGGATCTATATATGATTTAGGTAATAAAACATTACAAGTTTATAGAGACATATTAGATGAATCTGAAACTGTATTCGTAAATGGTACATTAGGATTATATGAAGATCCAAGATATAAAGCAGGTACTGAAGAATTATTTAATATATTAAGAAGATGTAATAATATTAAAATAGCTGGTGGAGGAGATGCAGTAGCATCAATTAATACACTTGGATATCAAGATGCATTTAATTATCTATCTACTGGTGGAGGAGCAACATTAGAATATATTGCTAATAAGAAATTAAAATGTTTTGAAGAATAGGAAGGGATATATATGATTTTAGTTTTAAATTTAAAAATGAATTTAACTAAAAATAATATTATTGAGTATGAACAACTAATACATGATAAGAATGTAGTTGTTTTGCCACAATATCCTTATTTACTATTCTTTAATAGAAGAGATTCTAAATATTCTTTAGGATCACAAGACTTATCTAAATATTCCAAAGGATCATATACTGGTGAAGTATGTGCTAAAGGATTAAGAAGTTTAGGTGTAAGATATGCCCTTATAGGTCATTCAGAAAGAAAAGAATACTTTGGTGAAACTTTAGAAGACTTTAGAATGAAGATTCAAAATGCTATGGATAATGATATTATTCCTATTTATTGTGTAAGTGAATCTTATGAAGATTATCAAAATGATAAAGATTTAAGAAATATTGAAACTCAATTGGAAGCAATACCAAATTATCTTAAATATATAATAATAGCATTTGAACCATCTTATTTAATTGGTTCTACAGATGTAAATATAGATTATGAACATTTAAATAAAGTAATGGTTAGAATAAAAGATTGGTTAATAGAAAGACATATGAACCATTCAATAATATATGGTGGTGGAGTATCATCTAATAATATTAATGAATTAAAGACTATTGATTGTATAGATGGATTTATTATTTCATCATCAGCATTAGATAAAGAAGAAATAGAATATATATATAATAATATAAACAATTGATAATTAATTCTTATTTATATATAATATTGAACAGCAAGAAGGAATTATAATGAAAAATATAAAAATAGGAGATACATTAGAACTTCATTGTTATAAAAACAATGGAAAAATTAATACTGTATCTGATAAGATTACTGTTTTAGATATACAAGATGAATATATTGTATGTGGAGATAACAGAACTACAATTACTGAAAATGATGGTTCTAAACATAAAACTAAAGAACCAGCTATAATATTTTTCTATAAAGATAGATGGTATAACATATTAGCTCAGTTAAAAAAACAAGGTTTATTCTATTATTGCAATATAGCATCACCATTCTTAATTGATGATAATGCTATAAAATATGTAGACTATGATTTAGATTTAAGAGTATTTCCTGATGGTAGTTTTAAGATATTAGATAGAAATGAATATAACTATCATAAAAAAATAATGCATTATTCAGATGATATAGACAAGATTGTAAATGAATCTCTACAAGAATTAATACAATATAAGAAAGAAAACCAAGGACCATTTGATCCAAAACTAATAGAAAAATACAAAGAAATATACGAAAAATATGAGGATTTGAACTAATTCTCATTTTTTTTGAAAAAAATTAAAATATTTGTTGACAAGGCTTTTTATTTATTATATACTCTACATTGTGCTTAACGAAAAGAAGTGCAAAAATGATGTAAAATCAAATATTTAAAAAGTGTCAAAAAAATATTTGACAACAGTCTAAATACTTGATATACTATCACTTGTGTTTTACGAAAAAGCACAAAAAACTAACATTTTTAAAAAGTGTCAAAAAAATAAAAAAAGTAGTTGACACAGATATTTAAAAATGATATATTACTTATGCACGCGACACAAATCGCATGCAAGTAACGATCTTTGAAAACTGAGTAAAATAAGTCAATATTTGAGTAGCAAGATTAAACTGAAATATTAGAATTTGATTATAAATTCTTTTTTTATGAGAGTTTGATCCTGGCTCAGGATGAACGCTGGCGGCATGCCTAAGACATGCAAGTCGTACGAGTCGGCCCACTGATGTTGATCGAAACCTGATGTGCTTGCACGGATGGCGGACTTCTTCTGACGTGGATTCTCCGACTAGTGGCAAACGGGTGAGTAACACGTGGGTTACCTACCTCATAGACTGGGATACCGTTTGGAAACGAACGTTAATACCGGATGTTATCTACGGATTAAAGTAGCCTTTAAAGCTGCGCTATGAGATGGGCCTGCGGTGCATTAGATAGTTGGTGGGGTAATGGCCTACCAAGTCGACGATGCATAGCTGAACTGAGAGGTTGATCGGCCACACTGGGACTGATACACGGCCCAGACTCCTACGGGAGACAGCAGTTAGGAATATTCGTCAATGGGGGAAACCCTGAACGAGCAATGCCGCGTGAACGATGACGGTCCTCTGGATTGTAAAGTTCTGTTGTTTGGAAAAAATTGTAAAATCAGGAAATGGGTTTTACTTGATGGTACCATTCAAGAAAGCCTCGACTAACTACGTGCCAGCAGTCGCGGTAATACGTAGGAGGCGAGCGTTATCCGGATTTATTGGGCGTAAAGCGTCCGCAGCCGGTTTATTAAGTGTGGAATTAAAGTCCGGGGCTCAACCCCGGTTCGTTCTGCAAACTGATAGGCTAGAGTGTGGTAGAGGCAAGTGGAATTTCTAGTGTAGCGGTAGAATGCGTAGATATTAGAAGGAACACCAGTGGCGAAGGCGACTTGCTGGGCCATTACTGACGGTCAGGGACGAAAGCGTGGGGAGCAAATAGGATTAGATACCCTAGTAGTCCACGCCGTAAACGATGAGCACTAAGTGTCGCGCAAGCGGTGCTGAAGTTAACACATTAAGTGCTCCGCCTGAGTAGTACGTTCGCAAGAATGAAACTCAAAGGAATTGACGGGCACCCGCACAAGCGGTGGAGCATGCTGTTTAA
>CAMPCD010000033.1 GCA_946643435.1 uncultured bacterium | reverse complement strand
TATTTAAATTCTTCTTGCATAATATATCATTCCTTACACCATAATTATAACATAATAAAAAGATAGTTAAACAACTATCTTGTTTGAGTTAATCTTTTATAGAATATTCTAACAGCTATCATTAAACCTAATAACCATATAACTGCTATTGCTATAGCACTTGTTCTTTTATTCTTTTTTCTATTCTCTTTTACTTCTTCTGTAGTTTCTTCTTTATTATCTTCAGGATTTATACTTTTTTCTTCTTCAGACTCTTCTTTAGTATCATTGGTAACTTTAGCATTATCTTCTATTTTTATTACTTCATTTGATGAATTATCAATGCTATCACTACCATCAGTTGATATACCAATATCAGGTGCTCTATCACCATCATTATTAACTACAGGATCTTCTATAGTAACTTTCATATTGCCATCTTCAGATTGTTCAAGTATAGCTGGTCTTGTAGTCATGGAACAAGGTTCAGGTATTTCATCACCATCAGCATACCACTTATCACCTATTTTAACTGCTTTATAAAAATGTTGTTTATAATTTGAATCCATAGTATATCCATATGTATTTTTATCTTTACAAACAAAAACACCATCAAGTTCTACATCATATGCATATACACTCATTGGAAATAATAATACTATAAATACCATTATTAACTTTTTCATACTATCACCTAATTCTATAATAATACTTTTTCAATAAAAAAGCATCATAAAGATGCTTTAATAAATGTTTTATCAATTGAAGGTTTAATTATTTTTTTAAAGCCTTTATTAGAATATATTTTATTTTTATATACAACTTTAGAATTATCTAGTAATACTTTATTGTTTTCATATTTACCTTTAATAAATGAATCTACATCTAATAAAGTATTAGTAATATTTATTTCTACATTATTTTTAGTTACATTAAATAAATATCCTTTATTCTTTCTTATTGTATTTATTTTATTATTACCAGATAAAATATTAATATTCTTATCTACTGTAATAGTATTCTTAACTTCTATATCATCATATAAAACTATGAAATCATTATTGGATGCAGCTTTAATAGCTGTATTTAAATCATAGTAATATTGATACCATAAAGAATTAATAGATCCATGTATTACTTTAATATTAGACTTAACTAATTTATATTTATCATTATCTTTAACAATTGATAAATTATATTCTTCATTATCATAGATAAAGCTAAAAGATAAAGTATTATATTCATTATCACTTAAGGAAATAAAATCATTGTTGAAAACTTCAATGTTTTCATTTTTATCTGTTACTACTTCCCATTTAGTCTTATCAGATAATTGAATAGCATTTATTGTTTTATAGTCTAATTCAGTAATAGTATTTGATTTATCAAATGTTATTTCATCATTGTTGATAAATATATTAACATTCTTAATACCATCACTTATAAATGGTAAATCTTCATTGTTAATATCTAGTATATTAGAAGATTTTAATACTCCATTAGTTATTTCTTGTTCAAATATGTCTTTTTTAGACATAAATGAAGCGAATACAACTAATATAAATATAGCTGTAAAAATCATTGTTGAAAACCTGTTATTTTTCATTGTATCCACCTCGTAATTATATTATATAAAACCTTTACACTTATTAAAACATGAGACAGTCAATTAACATCTTACTTTACTCTATTTTTACTCTTTTGAAATTAATAATTATATATGTTATAATTATATCTACCTAAGGGGTGAATATAATGAAATTGCCTAAAATTAAAATATTAGATGAAATAGATCCAAGACTTCATAAAGTATCAGAACCTGTTACTTTCCCTCTTGATGAAAAGACTAAGAAATTAATAGATGATGTATTAGTTTACTTAGAGATGAGTCAAGATGAAGAAATAGCTGATAAATATGATATTAGAGCTGGTATGGGAATGTCTTTTGTACAATTAGGAATATTAAAAAGAATATTTGTAGTATCAGAAGATAATGGAGATGGAACTTTTGAAAGACATATAGTTATTAATCCTGAAATGATATCACATTCAGAAGAATTAATATATGTTGGCGAAGGTGAAGGATGCTTATCTGTTAATAGACCTGTTGAAGGTATCGTACCTAGATATGCTAGATGTACATTTAAAGCATATGATGTAGATGGTAATGAATATAAGATAAGAGTAAGAGAAGATATATCTATTGCTTATCAACATGAATTAGATCATTTAAATGGTATCTTATTTGTTGATAAGATAGATCCTAAAAATCCATATAAAAATAAAGATAGGATGAGAGAAATCTAATCCTATCTTTTTTATTCTTCAATTATTTGGTATTTAATATTTAAAGCTTTGTCTAGATCATTTATATCTATAAGGTCACTACCAACCCATGCTTTAAATTCTATTACTCTAGTTTCATTAGGTTTTAATGTTCCTTTAATTAAACCATCATTTAAATTAGATAATAAATATACTTCATTATTATAATAAAAATATATTTTATTTAAATCTAATGTATTATTATCTTTAGTATTAACTGTTAATTTATATTTAACAGTTTTTTTCTTGGTATTTTCTAATGTTACCTTTGATATAGGAACATTAACTTTACCTTCTTCTTTACTCATTGGATATAAATTACTATTATCAGCTAAATTGTAAGTAGCTTTAATAGCATAATCTTGTACCAATTCAGATTCACCCTTTTTAATAAAATAGAATATTATTGAAGTTACTATTAATACTATTAAAAAAATAATAGTAAATACAAATAATATTTTTTTCTTCTTTATATAACTATTTAAAGTCATGATTATCTAGACCTTTGTACAGGAGTAGATGTAAAATCTTTTCCTGATAATTGTAGAATTGTATTCTCAATTTCTTGCATATCCATAACAAAGGCTGTATCAAATTCACCTTTTTCATATCTAGAATTAAAATCAGCAACTTTAGTTAAAAGATTACGCTTATTTTCTTCAGATAGTTCATCACCAGGAAGAACAAGTATATTAGTTATTGCTTGATTAATCCATTCATGCTTTTGAGCAAAGTCTTCTTCTGAATATAATTCAGGTATTTCATAACCAAACTTTTCTAAGTCTCCACTATCTAATTGAGTAATAGTATATGTATCATCTGCATATATCTTATCTTCATCTTTAACATTATTATTTCTAATGAATTCTTGTTTAGCTAATTCATACTCTTTTCTATTATCTACATAACTATTTAAAATAGAATCAATTGAATCACCCTTTTGAGCTTCATATTCAATAGTATATTTAGTTTCTCTTTCAGGGAAATATGTAGCATAGTATTCATCTGTTAACATAGCAGAAGGCATATATGCTTTAGAAGAGTCTATTTTACTAGCTAATTTAATTAGTTCTTCTTGTAATTCTAATATATAACTAGTTTGAGAAGTAGCAACTCTACTACCTTGATCATAGAATAAATCTAATATTTCATAGTAGTTATCATATTTTTCTTTAAACTCAGCTAATAATTCAGGATCATATTTATCTTTATTTAATTGAAAGTCTTTATTACAATCATATAAAAAATCTGATCTTGTATCTATATTATCTACAGGCATATATCCATTTTCATTTAAGTAATTAGCATCAACAAACTTAATAACTCCATCAACTTCACTTGTATCGATAATGTATAATCCTTCTCTATTGACATCATCCATGGAAATTAATTTATCATCGTCAGTTTTAAGTGTATCTTTATCTTGTGCACTCGAAAGTAATGATACAGCTATTGCACCAGCAAGTAATGTACCAGTTAAGAATTTATACTTATTTCTATTCTTTTTAAATTTTTTAACATTTTGAGTTCTAACAGTTGTGGTACCTATTTCTTGTCCTTTATTTCTTAGTTTAAACTTTTCCATGTTTATCACCTAATATCATTATATCATTGAATAACTATTCCTTTTACTTTTGTACCGTAAACTTCACATATCTTTACGTTAACAAAAGTATTTTCTTGACACTCTTTATCAAGTATTACTTTTATATAGTTATCTGATAAGCCAACATCCTTTTCCACTAATACAGTTAATTCTTTACCTATATATGATTGATAGTATTTAGACTCTAAGATATCAGATAATCTTAGCATCTTATCTACTCTATCTTTCTTAACATCATCTTTTACTTGTTCGAAAGTAGCAGCTTTAGTACCTTCTCTCATTGAATAAGGGAATGTATGAATCTTAGAGAATCCTATACTCTTACATTCTTCCATGATACTTTCAAAGTCTTTATCTGTTTCACCAGGGAAACCTACAATTAAATCAGTAGTAATATTTAAATCATCTCTTAATGATCTTAATACTCTAATCTTTTCTTTATATTCATCTAATGTATACTTTCTATTCATTATTTTTAATATCTTATCATTAGGACATTGAACAGGTACATGTAGATGAGAACATATCTTTCTATTATTCTTAAATTCATTTAAGAATTTATCATCTAATTCAGTAATTTCAATAGAAGATATTCTTATTCTTTTTAATTTATCATTTTTAGATATTTCATGTATTAAATCAGTCAAATCATAGTCTTCTCCATCACCATATGAACCTGTATGAATACCTGTTAATACTACTTCTTGATAACCTGAAGCTACTAAATCATTTATTTCTTTAATACATTCATTTATATCTTTTGATCTTATATTTCCACGCATAAAAGGAATAATACAGTAAGTACAGAAGTTATTACAACCATCTTGTATCTTAACAAATGCTCTAGTCTTACCTTGCATCTTTCTAATATCCATATTTTCAAATTTAACAGAACGCATATCAGTAAATTTAACTATTTGTTCTTTATTCTTTAACCATTCTTGAACAAGATTATATATTTCCATCTTACCATAGTTACCTATTAAGATATCCATTCCTAAATCTTTAATCTTTTCTTTATGATGTTCAGATGAACAACCACATACAACTAAACAAGCTTTTTCATTTTCTCTTCTTATTTGTCTTATGTATTTTCTTGATTTAGCATCTGCTTGATTAGTAACAGTACATGTATTAATAACTATTACATCAGCATCACTTATATTATCAGTTACAGTATATCCATGATTAATGAAATCTTCTTCTATTGATTCAGATTCATAAGCATTTACCTTACATCCTAATGTTTTAGTTATTATCTTCATATACCTCATCCTTTCAGCAAAAATATTATATATTATATAAAAAAAGATAGCAACAGCTATCTCATAGCACTTGGAATAATATCCATATCAAAGTTTAATTCAAATGTTTTTATATCTTCAACATTCTTATCATAAGTGATTGTTACATCTACTTTTCTTTTAGAATTTCTTAATAATATATCATCTTTATTAATTGTATTACCAGATCCATCAGTCATCTTAATAGTTAAATAATTATTAACATCAGGATCATTTAAACAATTAATTAATACTTTACTAAACTTATAATTAATTGAAGTAGTATTAACTATATCATAAGTAAACTCATATGTTTCATATGGTTCTAAATCTAATTCTAGATTAACATCTGTATTATCTATTGTAGGTCCAGCTAAACGAATAGTATCTATCTTTTGAACAGTATTAATATTATTTATTTTAATACCTTCTATAATAGAGTCATCTATTACATAAGAATAAGAAATACTACTCATAGTATACATAGAACCCATGATTACAGTAGCAACTAATATTAATACACCAGATATTATTACTGCATGCATTTTATTCATAATACCACTCCTATTATATATTTATTGTAATATATAATATTATTATATATCAATTAACTTTACATTAATTTAATCCTATTAAATCGTTCTTGGCATTATTTAAAGCATCTATTAATTTAGGATTATATTTAGTTCTTTCTTCTAATATAGAATTAATACCAGTTAATATATCTTGTGCAGATACTATTCTTACTATCATATTAACTATAGATGCTTCTATAGGAATATTATCACCTTTTAAAGAATCAGGATAACCAGATCCATCATACATCTCACATGAATATTTAACTATATTATTAGCTATATTTTTATCATATTCATCAGTTATATAATTATCTACTATAGTTAAACCATTTTCTATTTCATGTTTAATAGATTCAGATGTAATAACCATATTTTCATCTACTGCTATAGCACCTATATTATATAAAGGAGCTGATTTAACAATAGCATCTAAATATTTATTATCAATATTATATTCAGGATATTTATCTTTTAATTTAATAGTTAATATTCTAGTAGCATTAGATAATAATATAGATTCTTTAGATTTAAGATAATTAGTTACTATTTGATTCATGATAGGAATTAAATTAGTATCATTAACTACTTTTAATGTTTCATCTTGAGCAGATACTATATCTGATAGATTAGCTTTAGATGAATATAGATTAATAATCTTAGATATTCTTCTTCTAATATTATCAGCATTGAAAGGTTTTTCTAGCATATCAACAATGTCATATTGATATACTCTTCTTCTTGTTTCTTTAGTTTCATCACCGGATATTATAGCAACTGGTACTTTAGTAAATAAGTTATTATTCTTCATAAAATCTAATACATAGAATCCATCATATGAAGGCATAACTAAGTCTAGTAATATACCAACTATGTTCTCTTTAGTATTATCATAGTTATTATTAGATATATTTTTAGTTATTATATCTACAGCTTCTTTACCATCTTTAGCAAATATAATATTAAATTCTTCTTGGAATATTCTTTTTAAAGTATTTCTTATTAATGCAGAGTCATCTGTTATTAAGATAGATGGTTTCTTATAATCTACTGTATTCATAACTTTATCTAATATTATTTTATTTAATTCAGGATGATCAGTAGATACATTCTTAAATATAGAATTAATATAATTACGAGTACTTGTTGCATCATCAGATGCAGCTAATACATCATTTACTTTATATAAAGCATCAGATATAGCTTCTCTTTCTACATCCATCGTATTCTTATATGTATCTATTTGTTCTTCTAATTGTATTTTATCTTTTTCTGTATCAATTAATCTAGAGTTAACATCTTCAGATATCATGAATATAAGTTTTTTACCTTGATAATTTAAATAATTAATATAATTAATAAAATATCTATATTCACCTGTAGGCATTAATCTCTTATACTTAACTAATGTTTCTTCTTTATTTTGTTGATATAAAGATTCTAGCCTATTTAATGATAAAGCTTCAAAGTATTCTTTTATTTCATCAGGATGACAAAAAGCTTTAACTCTTTCAATAAAATCTGTATAACTTATTTTTTCTTTAATAGCTAAATCTTCAAACTCATGGAAATCAAATACATATACTAAATCATTCATGATATCTATAGCATATATATCTTGATAATTCTTATTAACTATTTTATATACTTGTCTAATTAATCCTTGTTCGTCCATACTACCAACCTCTTATTATTGTCTTAATTATAACATATTTCCACATCTAGAACATGTAGTACTATCATGATTATTTTGTTGTCCACATGTAGGACAATATTTAAATGAATGATCTTTTACATCATTTGGATTTATATGAGTTACAGTGATATCAGGATGTACTAATTTATCCTTATGCGCTTCAATATCATAGTTATATATTTTATAACCATATCCTATACTACCAGCTAAAATAAATAAATTACCTAAAACAATAACTAGGACATTTATAACACCTAATAATCCTAAAATTGTAGAATCAGCCATCGACTCTACCCAAGGTATTATTAAACCTGCACAGGCAATTGTATAAAAGAATGAAAATAGAATTGTTACATAGTTAAAAGAACCATTTGTTTTAACTACACTTTTATTATTGTAATAATACATTACAAGTATAATAACATTCATGAAAAGCGGTAAAAAGTTTAAGAAAGATATTTGACTAGCTACAATATTAACATTACTAGATGATAATACTAATCCTATTATTATTAATATTATATTGCCTATGATTGCAAGTATAGTTCCAGATATTATATCTTTATAATCAGATTCATCTATAAAAGACATTGTATCTTTAGGAGCTGTATCTTGAAACATATTCTTATAATTAATATCTAATAATATTTTTAGATCATTAAAGTTAAACATTGAAACCACTTCCTATTATTAATAATTATATCATAACTACTTTATATTTTAATATTAAATATGTTATAATTCTTATGTACTTGCCCTTGTGGTGGAATTGGTAGACACGTTGGACTCAAAATCCAATGGAGTTAAATCCGTATCGGTTCGAGTCCGATCAGGGGCACCATATAAAAATAAACGACTATATAGTCGTTTTTATAATGATAATATATAATAAACTTCTTTGACTTTAATCTCAT
>CAMPCD010000032.1 GCA_946643435.1 uncultured bacterium | reverse complement strand
TAGTTTCTGCTGCTGATGGTTGCATGCCACAAACTAGAGAACACATCTTATTATCTAGACAAGTTGGTGTTCCAAAAATCGTAGTATTCATGAATAAGATCGACCAAGTTGACGATCCTGAAATCTTAGACTTAGTTGAAGAAGAAATCAGAGACTTATTAGATGAATATGGTTTCGATAGAAACTGCCCAATCATTAGAGGATCAGCTTTAAAAGCACTTGAAGGAGATCCTGCTTCTGTTAAGGCTATTCATGACTTAATGGACGCTGTTGATGAATATATTGACACTCCTCCAAGAGAAACTGATAAACCATTCTTAATGTCAATTGAAGACGTATTCACTATCTCAGGACGTGGTACAGTTGTTACTGGACGTGTTGAACGTGGTGTATTACATTTAAATGACGAAGTTGAAATCGTTGGTTTAAGAGACACTCAAAAGACAGTAGTTACTGGTATCGAAATGTTTAGAAAGACTCTAGACGAAGCTGAAGCTGGTGACAATGCTGGTGTATTATTAAGAGGTATCTCTAGAGATGACGTTGAAAGAGGACAAGTTTTAGTTAAACCTGGATCTGTTACTCCACATAAGAAATTCAAATGCTCTGTTTATGTATTAAACAAAGAAGAAGGTGGAAGACATACTCCATTCTTTACTAATTATCGTCCACAATTCTATTTCAGAACTACTGACGTTACTGGTATCATTGAATTACCTGCTGGTGTTGAAATGGTTATGCCTGGTGATAACGTAGAATTCTCAGTAGAATTAATTACTCCAGTTGCACTTGAAAACGGAACTAGATTCGCTATCCGTGAAGGTGGTAGAACTGTTGGTTCTGGTGTTGTAACTGAAATCCAAGAATAATTAATAAAATAATAAGACTCTATTTATAGAGTCTTTTATTTTGCTTATTTTATTGTATTAAAAAAACCAAATAGTTAATTCTATTTGGTTTTATTTATTAATATTCAATGTCGTAATAATCTGATGTTGTATTTGTTGTTGATGCTGATTGAAGCATAGCTACTATCATTTGTCCGATAGTAGATTTATTTAAGTTTGTGATTAATTCTGTTCCTAATTTATTTGAATCTTCATCTGTTAGGTATTTAATGTTTTTAGCACTTGTTGTACTAAATTCGTTAACTTTGTCACCTTTTTCAACTTTATTAGTCCATTCAGCTTTTGCACTATAGTTTTTACCAGCTTGTTCCATATTAGCTTCTGCTGAGTAATTAGTACTTATTGATTCTTTAGTAATATCTTCAGTACCAGATAATGTTACATTATAAGCATCTGATTCTAATTTAATTGATAAACCATTCTTTAATAGTTTAACAGTTACTTTCTTAATATCATTAGCTTTAGCATTTTCATTATTCCATGTTATTTCTTTATCTTTTTCATTATAATCTACTTTTAATGTTTCTTTACCATCAGAGAAGAACTTAATAGTTGTAACTCCTTTGTTTGATACAGCTGTTAATGCTTTTTTATCTTCTTCATCTAATGTTAATGCTAAGAATTTACCTTGTTTAGTTGTATAAATATTAAGTTTACTTGTTTTAAATTCTTCAGCTATTAGTGTTTGTTTTTCTTCATCTATATTTTTTATTGCATCATCTAATGATTCTTTAATTTCGTCTTTATCTTTCATTGCAATACTTGCAAGTAATTCAACGAATTCATCATCATTTTTCATAGCATTTAATAAATCTTTAGCAAATTGTTTAGAATTCTTTTCATCTAGTGTTAATGTAGTCTTTAAACCTTTAACGTTAACTCCATCAATATCTTCATTTACTGATTCTTGAGTTAAGTATTCATCTTTAATATTATCAATTACTAGCTTATTTGCTTTCTTGATTAATTTAGTATAAGCATCTGCTTTGAAATCAGGTAATTTATCAATGTCGATTGAATTCCAATCAATTTCATTTGATAGATCATATTTGAATATATCAGTAAATAAATCTGATTTAATATAGAAGTTTTTATTCTTTAATAATGTATTAAATTTAGCTACATTATTATTTCCTTCTAATAATTCTAGGTCTAAACTAGCTTCAAGATTCTTTAAATCTAAATCCATTCCATAGTTTAGTGTAGCACTTGTTAAGCCTCCTAATTGAGTCTTGATTGATGAATCATTTGTATCATATGATACTTTGAATGATCCTGTACTTTTTACAACATCTTTCTTATAGTCTATTATTAGAATATCTTCTATCTTTTGTGCAGCTTCTGTTGCAGTTCCAAAGAATTTATTAACGGTTCCGTTGATAACTTGTTTCTTATCAACACCTCTAATAAATAAGAAATATACTCCAGTTAATATTGCTATTACTAGGACAACCCCAATAGCTATGAATAAACCTTTTTTAGATTTAGGTTTATTAGTGTTTACAACAGGTTCTGGAGTTTGACCTGGTGTAGGTACACTTAAAATGTCATTGTTCATATCTACTCTCCTTATAATAATAATTATAATACGCGTTAATAAATGATTAAAGGTTATTTTATTAATTTGGCATTTATTATATAATTAATATAGGTGAAAATATGATAGAGAAAGTAGTTACATATTTTGAAGATCATAATGTCATTATAAGAGGCTTAGCTTTAGTTCTAGGTTGTTTTATTTGTGCATTAGTATATACTTTCTTTGCAGTACCTAATAACATTGTTTATGGTGGTCTTGGAGGCCTTGGTATAGTAGTTAATAAATACACTGGAATATCTCCTGTAACTTTCTTAAATGTATGTATTGGTATTTCATTAGTATTATCAATAATTATATTAGGATTTAAACATACATTACATTCTATAATAGGATATGGTGTATATATCTTAATGGTAGATATAACTATGCCACTTGCCAACATGGTTCACCTTGAATGGGATTCATTCTTATTTGCTTGTATCTTTTTTGGTATACTTGGTGGTATTGGATCAGGCTTAATTTATAGAGCAGGATTTGATACAGGTGGAATAGATACTATTATTACTATATTAAGAGATAAATTTAAGATGACATTTGGTGTATTAGGTAATATAGTAAATGGATTAATAATATTATCAGGTGTATTAACATTTGGTTATATTAAAGCTATATATGCAATTATTACATTGGTTATTATTAATTACATGACAGATGCTGTCCTTGTTGGTTTATCTTCTAAAAAGATGGTATTTATCAACAGTAAAAAGACTAAAGAAGTATCTAAATATATATCTGAAGATTTAGACACTGGATATACTTTATTACAATCAACAAATGGAATAGGCTTATTTAAAAGACCTATTATTATGTGTGTAATACCTACATATAGATTTTATACTCTTAAACATCGATTAAGAGAAATAGATTCATATGCAACTTTATATTCACATGATTGTTATAATGTTGTAGGTGGTCGTACAAACCAAATTGTTACATTCTAATGTTAATAAATACCTATTTATTAACATTTTTATTTTATTAAAAATAATATATTTGATATAATTTTATGTAGGTGATACTGATGGATGAAGAAATAGAAGTATTAAGCTCTCCAACTGAATCTAATGCTAGTTCTAATAAACCTAGTATGATTCAAATGTATGGTGAGATATTAACAGATAAAGAATATATTACAAACCCAGCTGTAGCAAGAGATGCTGAAATAGAAAAAATGATTCTTGCTTTAGTTACTCCAGATAAAAGTGCTTTACTTACTGGTAAACCTGGTATTGGTAAAACTGCTTTAGTAGAAGGATTAGCTTATAGAATTCATCAAGGAAATGTTCCTAATGCTATTAAAGGTTGGAGAGTAATAAAAATTAATATTCCTGCCTTATTAGGTAAGATAAATGTAGATGGTGTAGAAGTATCTAAATTACAATTATTAATTGATGAAATAGATGGATTAGAGAAAACAATACTATTTATCGATGAAGTACATTTATTAGTTGCTCATAATAATGGTGCAGTAGATTTAGACTTTGGTAACATGTTAAAACCATATCTAGACCGTGGTAGAATTTTAATGATTGGTGCAACTACTGATATGGAATATGAACAATTCATCTTACGTGATAGAGCGTTTGTTAGACGTTTTATTAAGATTCCTATTGAAGAATTACAAGGTGAAGATGTTGTTAAAGTTCTAATGGGTACATATCCTAAATTTGAGAAAAAGATGGGTGTTAAGTTTAAGTTAACTCCATTCCAACTTGAAAGAGTATTTGCATGGATTGTAGATAATACTACTGAATATAAAAGAATATATGAAGTACAAAATAGATATCCAGATATTTGTTTAACTATAGTATCTTCTGCATTCTCATTTGCTTTACTAGAGAACAGTGAACTTGTTACATATAAACATATATATTTAGCTATGAAGAATACTAATACTATTTATTCTGATGCTAAAGTAAAAGCTATAGAAGACTTTAAGAAGAGATTTGAAAATGATCTTATAAAAGAAGGAATAAATATAAATGAATTATAAAAAGATGCTTAAGCATCTTTTTTTTTATTATTTTATTCGAGATTTAATATATTAATCTTGTATATATATAGTAGAAGGATAAATAATCCTTCTTAGTAATGCGTTGGAACTAGATGTTATCTCACTTGAAAGTGAGGTGATTATTATGATTAAAAGAACTGATATTATCATTTCTATGTTAATTATAATAATTATTTTATTAATACTCTATAAGTAAACTTCAGGGAGTTTTGGTTTAATAAAAAAAGCATCTAGCCTTAGCTAGGTGCACACCACGTTAGTGAGGTGACGCTGGTTATTAATCCAACGTATTCACTAATTAAATTATAAGATAAGAATAATTATATTACAATACTATAATTTAGCTCCTTGATAAGTATCTCTTCGTACCATTTCTTTATCTATATCATTTAACACTACAAACTTTTTCAACAACCATTTAGGTTCAATTAAATCTTCTCTTACAGGATCTCCTGTAATTCTACATATAATTGTCTCAGGATTTAATAATTCTAATTGATCTATTACAATATCTATATATTCATCCTTAGTTAATAGATGAAATGGTTTTTCTTCATACATTTTAGCTAATTTAGTATTCTTAGTAACTGATAACATATGTATCTTTATACCATATATATTTAAGTTATTTAAAAACTTAATAGTTTTCAACATATCTTCTTTAGTTTCACCTGGTAATCCATTGATGATATGAACAATTACTTTAATACCTCTTTTAGTTAATTCATTATAACAATTAATAAATTCTTGTGTTGAATGTCCACGATTAATTAGTTTTAAAGTTTCTTCTTTAATTGTTTGTAATCCTAATTCTATAGTTAAATATGTTCTTTTATTTAATTCTTCTAAATAATCATATATTTCTTCGTTAAAACAATCAGGTCTTGTTGCGATAGATAAACCTATTACATCAGGTAAATTAATAACTGCTTCATATTTTTCTTTTAATTTATCTATAGAATCATATGTATTTGAATTTGCTTGAAAATAGGCTATATATTTAGCTTCAGGCCATTTTAATAATTCTATTTGTTTAATCTTATTAAATTGATCAATTAGATTATCTTTAATATTACCTGCAAAGTCACCTGAACCAGAAGGAGAGCAATAAATACATCCACCTATACCTTTAGTTCCATCTTTGTTAGGACAAGTAAAATTACCATTTAAAGCCACCTTAAATACTTTCGTATTAAACTTAGTTTTATAAAAATAGTTAAGAGTATGATATCTTTTATTATCTAATGTATATTTAAACATAAATATCACCAATAAATATAATATCATTTAATTTATTAAAATGATATAATGAAAATAGAAGGAGTGAGCTTATGAGTAAATTTAAAACATTAGGCTATGTATGCGGATTAATTCTATTAGGAATAATTTATTATCTATTCTTACCACCAGTTAATCCAACTGCTATTGAATTTTGGATGTTTTTAGGAGCAGCTGTAGTAATATTCCTAGTAATTAATATTTCAAGTGTTGAATATGAAATTACTAGACGTAGAGTATCTATTATAAAAGCACCTAAATACTTTAAAATTATAGCATTTTTTATCCCAGCTGTGATTATTCTATTAATAGTAACTAACATTATTGTTAGTCCATTATTTAATGCTAAATCTTGGGCTAATAGAATTAATGTAGTACCTGCTAATTTCACAGAAGAAATTAAAGAAGTAGACTTTAATAAAATCCCATTATTAGATAAAGATTCATCACAAAAATTAGGTGATAGAACAATGGGACAAAATGCCGAGTATGTATCTCAATACTATGTATCTAATTTATATACTCAAATCAATTATAATGATGAAATAGTAAGAGTTACACCACTTGAATATGATGGATTAATTAAGTGGATAACTAATCGTAAGAATGGTATAAATGCCTATATTACAGTTGATTCAGTAAATGGTAAATCAACTCTTGTTAAGATGGATAAAGGTATGAAATACATGCCATCTGCCTATTTTAATGAAGATTTAGAAAGACATTTAAGATTCAAATATTTATTTGATGTATTTGGTAAATCAAGATTTGAAATTGATAATGAAGGCAAACCTTATTGGATTACACCTGTTTTAGCTTATACAGGAGTATCTAATAAAACAAGAATTGTTGCTGCTATTATTACAGATCCTATTACAGGAGAATCTAAGAAATATAAATTAGAAGAAGTACCTAAATGGGTAGATAATGTATTATATGCAGATTTAGTAATTGAACAAGTAAATAATTGGGGACAATATCAAGGTGGTTTCTTCAATTCTATATTTGGTCAAAAGAATGTAGTAAATACTACTGAAGGATATAATTATTTAGCATTAAATGATGATGTATATCTATATACTGGTATTACATCAGTAGTATCTGATGAATCTAACTTAGGATTTATCTTAACAAACTTAAGAACTGGTGATACTAAGTATTATGAGGTACCAGGTGCAGAAGAGTATTCAGCTATGGAATCTGCAAAAGGACAAGTTCAACAAATGAATTATACTTCTACATTCCCATTATTAATTAATTTAAATAATAGACCAACATATTTAGTATCTTTAAAAGATAATGCTGGTTTAGTTAAGATGTATGCATTTATTGATGTACAAGATTATCAAAAGGTAGTTGTAACTGATGCATCATTAGGTATTAATAAAGCTGCAGCTAATTATTTAGCTCAATATGGTGAAAATGGTAAGTCTTCAATTGTAGAAACTAAGAATATTACAATTAAGTCTATTTCATCAGCAGTTAAAGAAGGTAATACATATTACTATATAACTGATACTAATAATAAGAGATATAAAGCTCATATTAATGTATCAGATATATTACCATTTATAACAAATGAAACTAAAGTAACAGTTTCATATTTTGAAGAAAAAGATATAACTGATATTAGTAATATTGAAGTTTTAGAGTAGGTTAATAGGCTAATTAACCTGCTTTTTTGTAATATGATATAATAAGTGTAGGTGATTGTATGAATATTTTGATTGTAGAAGATAATGATGAAAAACGAAATGCAATAATTAAAGCTATAAAAGATAAATGTAGTAATGCTAAAATTAGATGGTTTAATAATTATGAAGATTCAGCAAGATTTATTGAAGATAATAAAGGATATATTAATCTATTATTATTAGATTGGTGTTTCCCTCAAACATCTTATTCTCAAACTCCTGTATATGGAGCAGGTAGATTATTATTAAAGAGAATAAAAGCTTTGGGCTTAGAAATAAAAACTATTATTATTTCATCTGATCATGTAAATGTTGATAAAGAAGATTATCCATTTGTTGAAGATTCAGTACGTATTCTTTCTGAAGATAGTATAGATGATAATGCTCAAACACCTTTAGATTTATCTGAAAGAGTAATTGCATTTAGAAAACCAAATGTTTCTCTTGATCCAAATATTCAAATTATTTCTAAAAATCCAGTCAAATCTAAAAAGAATGGATATCATAGAAGAAAGTCATCAACTCCATGGTGGATGCAAAATTAAGTGTTAAGTAGGTATTAATACCTACTTTTATTTTGTATAATTAAATAGGTGATTAAAATGAATGAACTAATAATAAATGAATTAGTTGAAGAATTAAAGATTAAAGATAAACAAATTAAAAGTGTTTTATCAATGCTAGAAGAGGGTGCAACAATTCCATTCATAGCAAGATATAGAAAAGAAGCTACAGGAGCTTTAGATGAAAATACTATTAAAGCTATATCAGATAAATATAACTATTATGAAAACTTATATAAGAGAAAAGAAGATGTTATTAGATTAATAGATGAAAAAGGTTTATTAACTGATGAATTAAAGAATAATATCTTAAAATGTAATAAGTTAACTGAAGTAGAAGATTTATATAGACCATTTAAAGAAAAGAAGAAAACTAAAGCAACAGATGCTATAGCTGCAGGATTAGAACCATTAGCTAAGATGATCATGGCTTTTCCAACAACAGGAAGTTTAAAAGAATTATCTTCAAAGTTTGTTAATGATAAAGTTAAAACTAATGAAGAAGCATTACAAGGAGCATCATATATTATTGCTGAATGGATAAGTGATAATGCTTATTATCGTAAATGGATAAGAA
>CAMPCD010000031.1 GCA_946643435.1 uncultured bacterium | reverse complement strand
ATTAATATTAATCATAAATACACTAATAAGAGAAGAATAATTAATAATATTTCTTCTTTCGATAGAGATGGTTATAAATGTATTAGCATTAATGTATATGATGTTGATAGTAATGTAATATGTAATAAAGATAATGATTATTATGATAATACTATTACAATTAAAAATGATAATAATAAATTATATGAAAAGAATAACATATCTGTTTATTCTGATAACTATGATTATTTAATTTGGAATGGCTATGGATTTACAAATATAAATAATGATAAAACCTATAATGTATTATCTAATGAATCATATACCAATTCGTTAGCTTATCAATTTAAAGATTATATATTATTTGCTGACTATGATCAAAAACATGAGTTTAATAAATTCTATATTTATAATAATAAAAAGAAAGAGATTAGCTCATGGCAATTACCTTTCTATATTTCATTTGATTCATATTTCTTAGGTTATATAGGTGATGATATTTATTTATTTGATGTATCTAATGAAAGAGAATTAAGATTAAACATTGAAAAGAAGAAAATCAAAAAAGTAAATAAAAATGGTATGTCAGTTTTCTATGATAATGGAAAAACAAACATTAATACTAATAAGTTAATATATAATCAATTATTATTTAAATATGATACTTTATATAATATATTTGAGTTTGATGATAAGTTATATTATAAGTATTTTAATTCTAACAAGTATATAAGACTAAGTGATTTAAAAGTTGATAATATTCTATATACTAATAATGATCAAGCTTATTATATGAGTGGCAATTCATTATATTCATATAAAATAGGTGAAGGTGAACAAAAATTAGCCGAATCATTTGAGTGGAATTTTGATTATTTAAATAAGATATATGTATTTAAGAGATAAAGTATGTAATATATTTTATCTTTTTTTTATGTTATAATTTATCTAGAATAGGAGTTGATTAAAGTGATATTAAGAAAACCTTATGCTTTTATTATTAAACACTTTAGATTAATACACTTAGTCATACTCGGATGTTTAGGATATCTAATATATAACTTTTCATCAATAAATGGATTAGTTGATACATTAGTTAATTCTCGTATATATACTTATACAGGTGCAGATATTTATATTAATAAAACTGTATACACATTTATATTTGTAGGTTTATCATTAAGTGGTGTACTTCTTTGGTTATTAAGAACTAAGAAAAAACCAACAGGTTTATATGCTGGATTTGTAGCATATTTTATAGTATCTGCTGTTGCCTTTATTTATTTCTATTCTTTACTAGGCAAATTAATGGAATCAAGTCTTGAAATTGATCAATTAACTACATTTAAAGATTTGTTGCTATTAGTTAGAGTACCAGGATATATTCTTTCAGCAATGGCATTTATTCGTGGTATTGGATTTAACTTAAAACAATTCAATTTTTCAAAAGATATAGAAGAGTTAAAGATAGCTGAAAAAGATTCAGAAGAATTCGAATTAATGGTTGGTCAAAACAACTATAAATACGCAAGATTTATAAGAAGAACTCTAAGAGAAATATCATATTATATTAGAGAAAATTTAATAGCTATTACTATATTTGGCTTGGTTATATTAGCTGCTTTAATAGTTTTAGGTATAAGATATTATAACTTATATTTAAAGAGATTAAAGGCCCAAGAAGTAAAAACAATAAATGGTATAACATATGTTGTTAATAGATCTTATATAACTGAAGAAGATTATTTAGGTAATAAAATAAAAGATGGATCTAAGTTTGTAGTTGTTAACATGTCATTTAATAATACAACAAGTACAGATAAAACATTGGATTACGATAGTTTGAGATTGGTATATGATAAATTAATATATGTTCCTACTGCATCATATAATTCTAAATTCTATGATATGGGAGTACCATATGAACCAGGAACATCTATACCTCAATCATCTATGCTTGAAAGATATATTGTATTTGAGATACCTAGTTCTATTAAATCTAATGATTTTACTTTAAGAGTTGAATATGGTGTAACAAATAAAAATACTAAGGTAATTGCTAATTATATTAAATTCCAAATTAATACAACTGAAGCAGATACAGAGGATATAGTAAATAATATTAACTTAAATAGTCCAATGAATCCAGATGTATTAAATGAGAATAGATTTACATTAACTATTAAAAAATATACTATTCAAGAGAACTATAATGATAGATATGTAATTTGTGGAAGAAATTCAGATTGTAAATCATATAATAATTTAATATCAGCTAATAAAGAAGTTGATAAAACAATGATGATATTTGATATAGATGGTCTTATATATGAAGAAGCTAATTTTACTAAGAGGTTTAAAACATATAATGAGATATTCTCTAATTTTGCAACTATCACTTATATGATTGATAATAGGATATATAAGAGACCTGTATCAATAGTTTCTACAAATGTAGATGGTAAAGCTTTTGTACTTGTAGATAGAGAAATATTAAAAGCTAGTACATATAAGATAACATTTACTTTTAGAAATAGTACTTACGACATTACATTAAAATAAAAAATGTTGAAAAGATTATACGTAATATGGTATAATCTTTCTTGTAAGTGGAGCCATAGCCAAGTGGTAAGGCATGGGACTGCAACTCCCCGAGCGCTGGTTCAAATCCTGCTGGCTCCTCCATTAAAAAAATAACTAACTCAATGAGTTAGTTTTTTTCTTTATATAGTTAACATTTTAATGATTATTTTTTATATGAAATCTTTCTATTTCATAGGCATCGAGAGATCTTCTCTTTTGATTAATCTCATCTGATACTTGTTCTATATATTCCATATATGCTTTTATATCATCTTCTGTATATGTATCTAATATAAATTTATGTATACATTCAGATGCAATATCATCAGCAAATCTTCTTAAAGGAGAAGTGCTGTGAGAATAGAAGCTTGTTCCTAAACCTTCGTGTCCAACATTATGAGGAGTGTAATAAGCTCTAGGGAATATATTCTTTAATGTTTCTAAATCTTTAATTACTGATTGGTCATCTGATCTTAATCGAATTCTTTCTTGCAAGTCTTCTATTTCTTTTATTTGTTTTTCATTTATTTTATGACATCTATAAATAAAAGGTAATTCTTTCTCAGCAAATAATTTTGCTAAGTTATAATTTGTATAAATCATGCAATTTTCTACTACAGATGTACCAATTGTTTTAGAGTTATCATTGTGGAATTCTTGATATACTTTATCTTCATCATATACTTGAGAAAGTATAGGCGATATTTCACATAAATGTAATAAAGTATCTAAATAAGCTTCATCATCTGAACCATGTACAATATCATGGTTGAAGTCATCATATTTAAGATTCTTAGTTACTTTAATTATTTCATTTTTTATATAATATTTAATTAATTCACCTGTTCTTGAATCAATATCAAAGTAGTGGGACATAGCATATCTATATTCTCCTTGATTTAAACTCATTAAATCACCAGATAAATTAAATGGTATCATTGGTATACATTCATTTCCTGAGTATAAACTTCTAGTTCTTTTTCTTGCTTCATCATATAGAATAGATGATTTATCAATATATGCTACTGGATCAGCTATATGTACTCCTAGATGATATATACCATCTTTCTTTTCAATAGATAAGGCATCATCTAATTCATATGCTCCTTCACCATCAAATGTATATATTTTCTTTCTTTTCTTTTTTGAAGTTAAATTACTATTTAATATATATACTTTTTTTGCTTCAATATTATGAGCTGCCTTAAATGATTCATGAACTTCATATTCATAATTTAAATTAGTTAATGTTTTATCTTCTTCTTCACCTAATATAGCTAGCATCATATTATTAGTAAAATAAGTTAGTTTTTCTTTTTGTCTAGGAACAGATAATTCTTTATGTTCTACATATTCTTTAATTTTATTTAATAATATCTTTTTATCTTCTTCATTTAAAGCAATTTTAGGTGAAGATAAGATAGCTTTAAATACTTTTTTATAATATAGTAAATCATCAAGTGGACCAAGATTAATATTAGATATATATTTATCAAGTGCACTTATATATTCGTCTAATACTTTATTAATTAAAGGATATTCTTTTTCATCTTTTATATTAACAAGATAAGGGAACTCTTCAATAGCATTTATAAAATGATTTAAATTTTTTGAATTAAAGATAATATAATATATGAATTCTCCCTTAGATGGATCATAGTCATCTGGTATTTCATAATTAAATTTAAGTATTGTATCCTCTAATTTATATAAAATATTCTTTAAAAGCTTATATCTTGTATTTTGTTTTTTATTTAAAGATTCAGGTTTAACATGAATGATTTCATTTATAGTTCTATGAACAGATGAAAATCTATTAATAGTTGTTTGTTGTAAAAACTTGTTCTTTCTTAATACATCAGGTAATAATTCTAATAAAGTAAATAAGTATGTTAGATCAGATTCATCATTGTAATTAAAATTATTTATTTCGTCATCTATAATATCTAACATAGACATCAATAATTTATTTCTATTTCTAGATAATAATTTATCGTAATATTCATCCCTATAATCAGGATTGTTTTTATAAATCTTTAGTAGTCTTTTTACATCTTCATTATATTTGTCACTCATATATCCTCCTATTATTTTTATTATATCATATATAGATTTTACCATTGATATTTTGTATAACGAAACCTATAATAGTAGATAGTTAAGGAGGTATTGTAATGAAGACTTGTGTAGTAATATATAATCCTAATTCGGGTCATACGCTTAACAAGAAGAAAATACCTCAATATAAAAGACTTATAGAAAAATATGATTATAGTGTTAAATTTATAGCTACTCAATATAAAGGACATGCTAAAGAGATAGTTTCACATATTGGTTATGTAGATTTAGTTATGTCTATGGGTGGAGATGGAACTTTTAATGAAATAGTATATGGTAATTCACTAAGACATCATCAATTAGTATTAGCTCATATACCAATTGGCACTACAAATGATATAGGAAAGATGTTTGGGTATACTGATGATATTGAAAAGAATATCAAACTATGTTTAACAGGTGAAGTAAAAGATATAGATATACCTACAATAAATAATAGACCTTTTGTATATGTAGGTGGTTTTGGTAAATTCTTGAATATTGCTTATGATACTACTAGAGAAGAAAAAAAGAAGTTTGGGTATTTAGCATATATTATGAATGGAATTAAAGACTTCTTTGCAGATACTAAAATGCATGAAATAACATATACAGTAGATGGAGAAGAACATCATGTTTCTTGTTCTATGCTTATGATTTGTTCTGCTACTAGAGTAGCTGGATTTGATTCATTTTTTAAAGATGTTAAACTAGATGATGATCAATTTGAAGTATTTATTGTTACCGCTTCTAAAAGATTGGATATAATTGGTGCTTTAGGATTATCAGTATTTAAAGATCCATCATCAGTTAATAATGTAATATCTTTTAGAACAAGTAATATAAGTATTAAGTTTAAGAATAGACTTAAGAAAAATTGGTGTATTGATGGTGAAAAGTTAGAGATTAATAAAATGACTTATAATATTAAGAATGTTCATGTTATTAAACTATTAGTTCCTAAAAAGAATATAAAGAAATTATTTATAAATTAAAAAGACATATTACTATGCCTTTTTCTTTTTGTTTTTCTTATTTATTTTTTTATAGTTACATAAGATTATAATTATGATTGTACTTATAGTTGTTGATAGTATTCCAAGACCCAATAGTTTAGGTATATATTTAAATTCTATCTTATGAGTTCCTGGAGTAATATCAAATGTTAATAATGCATCTCCTAGTGCATAAGTATTAACTTTTTCTCCATCAACATATACTGTCCATCCTTCATCATAAGGAATAGATGTATAAACATAAGATGTATCTGTATCAATATAAGCTTCAATATTATTTTCCTTAAACTTAGTAATAGTCATCTTATTCTTATTTAATTTGTTATAAGCATCTTCAAATTTCTTTTGATTAATACTATATACATAAAATGATTGAGGAGCATAAGAATTATATCCTACATATATATATACTTTATCATCATTAGATGAAATATTTACTATCTTGGTTTCTTCATAATCATCTAACATAGAATAGTATAGTTCATCTGATACATTATCATAGTTAGTGTAATTATTATTCTTATAATATAAACAATTGCCTATAATAAAGTAATCTATAGAATAACTTTCTGTATAGAAATACATATTATCATTTGGATTATCAAATTCATATTTTACAACATAATAGTTACCATCATTATAAAGTTCTTCTGATGATGTAGGACTCATTTTCTCTAATACATTTTCTACACCTGTTGCATTATAAATATAGTTATTTTGAACTTCAAATGGATTTGATGATGAATAGTTCCATCCTTTTAAAGCTTCATTAGTACCATATCCTAAACCAATATTATATTTAAATTCATTAGCTGTTTCTTCGATTGTCTTAATTGGTGTGTATCTTACTTCATCATTTGTTATACCAATAAAGTATTTCATGTCAAACATTAAATCATATATTGGAGTTGTTTGAGCATAATAATATGAATTAATATGATTACCAGGAAGACCTAGTTTATGTTGAAGTGATGCCATAGATTCATAAGCCATTGATGTGAATGTTGTTAATCCATGGTAGTTATACCATGATGGATCATTTAAAGTCATCATAGTAACATTTTCTATTCTATAGAATTCTGAATCATCATAATTCTCTACATATTTTAGTAATTCTTCTGTAACATCATAATCTTTATAGAAATTATTTAATTCTTGAGTAATATTCCAATTATAATTAATTGATACTACAGCATCAATTGATGCAGCTAATGCTAAAGCAATAAAGAATACATTTTTTAATGAATTTATAAATACACTTCCTGAGTAGAATATAAAATATAATGTTAATAATATCATATTAATATATAACATATTATTATTCATACCATTCCAAGAATTAAATGTTAAAGCAAACATTAATAACATTAAGAATATATATGTAACTAATGAATAACCATATGGTAGTTTCTTTAAATTAACTGCTCCATATGATGCAATTACCATCATTATGAATGTATATATAAATGAATATCTATAAGGTAAATCATTAGGTACATGCATACCGTGTAATATGTAATCAAATACTGGATTAAAGAAGGCAATTATAAATACACTTAATAATAAGAAATATAATATTTTTGTTTTATGTTCTATCTTAGGATTTATTAAGAATAATATCATTAATGCTATAGATAATATACCAGCTGATACATTAGGAGCTGTTATTGAATCAGATGCAAATGTTGTAGTAGGTGTACCAGTAAAGTGATACATCAAGAAATCATCTATAGTAAACTTATAATATTGTACTTGAGGTATAATACCATGTGATGCTGATATCGAAGCTATAGATTTATATAATGGTATTAAGACTATTCCAACTAAAGCTCCAGCTAATAAAGAAGAAATTGCAAATCTTGCACATCTTCCTATAAATCTAAGCAGATTCTTTTTAAATTCCTTTTTTGTAAATTTAGCTTGATGTATATTATATATAATAAAGTAGAATACAGAATAAAAACATAACATATATCCAATAAAATAGTTAGCTATTAACATGAGAGCTAATGAAAGAGTATATAATAACCATTTATCTTCATCTACTAATCTTTCGATTCCTACAGTTATAATTGGTATTAAAACCATACCATCTAGCCACATCATATTCCAATAATAAGCTGAGAAATAAGCTGAGAATGCATATAGTATTCCTAAAGGAATTAAATATAAATCTTTAGTCTTAAATTTATGTGCTATAAAGTATACAAAAGTTACTGATGCAACAACTGCTTTAAGTCCTATTATGAATGAATAAGAAGTAACTAAATCTTTTCTTTGAAATAACATTATCAATAGATTAAATGGTGATGATAAGTAATTAAAGAAATTTCTAAAGAATGGTAATCCCAATCCCATATTAAAAGAATATATTAAATTACTTCCCTCATGTAATCTATCATATACTTCGCCTAACATAGGGCCATATTGATGATAAAAGTCTACACATAGAAGTGATTTCTCACCAAAAGGTGTGACATTATTAAATATATATAATATGGATATGATAAATAAAGATATCATGAATGTAATAATATATAATTTTGAATTTGATAATTTATTAAGTATTTTCTTTATCATTATATTCACCTTATTATATTATACCTTATTTATATTAGTTAAAAAATAAAAAAGAATTAATTATTTAATTCTTTTCTTACTTTAGCATTTCCTTTATCAGTCGGTATAATATGACTTTGGTATATGTGTTCGATGGTTGCTTGTATTTCTTCTTGTTGTTTTTCTAACATATCATATTGAGTCTTTAATAATTCTATATATTCTATTTCTTCCTTCTTTAAAGGTGTCATTTGAAATTGAGTCTCTTCAGGAATTTTATATTGTTCATCATAAGCTTGTAGTATGATAGTTACTTTCTTAGAAGTGTTTCTAGTATATGGTAAAGAAAACTTTAACAAATCATAATAAGTATAATCAGATATATTATTTGTGTTAATAAAACCTTGGTTTCTTATTATAGGATTAATAATAAAGCCTATATCTCTTTTTGATAATCCGATATGTGCTAGTTTATGAAATGATTTGATTAATAATTCTTTATTAGAATTAGTTGGAATAGGATAAATTATACATTTTTCATCTAATAAAGAAATATACGACATTGGTTCACTTAAATAGTAGAATCTTATTAAATCTATAAAACCTTCTAATTCTACTTTTGTTGGTCTTCTTAATCTTTTCTTATATTCTTCAACTTTGTCTTTATCCAAAAAGTCACTTACATATATCATATTATTAGCAGTAATTGATCGTCCAAACGAATAGTCTCTAATAGACCAATCAGTATCTTTAATTCGCGTTTTGAATGCTAAATCTGTTTTTTTCATAAATACTTCCCATTTCTTGTAAAATGTATTATATTAATACATTGGAAATTAGTCAAATTACTTTTTTCTTGCAAAAATGAATAAAAAGTTATATTATTTAATAGTTATGAAAAAGAGGGATTTTTATGGATAAAATCATAAATGTTGCAGTTGTTGCACACGTAGATGCTGGTAAATCAACATTAGTAGACGCTTTATTAAGACAAAATGGTGTTTTTAGTGAACATGATGAACTAGTTGATCAAGTAATGGATTCAGATAATATTGAAAGAGAAAGAGGAATAACAATTTATTCTAAGAACTGTGCTATTAAGTATAAGGACTATAAGATTAATATTGTAGATACTCCAGGACATGCTGACTTCTCATCAGAAGTTGAAAGAATTATAAGAACAGTTGACACTGTTATTTTAATCGTAGACTCAGCTGAAGGAGTTATGCCTCAAACAAGATTCGTATTATCTAAAGCATTAGAACAAAACTTAAAACCAATACTATTTATTAATAAGATTGATAAGAAAGATGCTAGACCTACTGAAGTAATTGATGAAGTATTTGATTTATTTGTTGAATTAAATGCAACAGATGAACAATTAGACTTTACTACTTTATATGGTATTGCAAGAGATGGTATTGCATCATTAGATAAAGATGATTTATCTAATAATAATATAGTTCCATTATTAGATACTATTATTAATGAAGTAGAACCATATCAAGGTAGTGAATCTGATGATTTACAATTACAAGTATCTACATTAGCATATGATGAATATATTGGTAGATTAGGTATTGGTAGAATAACTAAAGGTAAGATTAAATCTGGTGAATTAGTAACATTAGTTGATAATCAAGGTAAGGAATCATCATTTAAAGTATCTAAGTTATTTGTTAATGAAGGTTTAAATAGAGTAGAAAAACAAGAAGCATTCTATGGTGACATTGTTACTGTAGCAGGTTGTTCAACTATTTCTATTGGAGACACTATATGTGAACATGGAAAACCAAATCCACTTCCTCCAATACATATTGAAGAACCAACATTATCTATGAATTTCCTTGTTAATAATGGACCTTTTGTTGGTAGATCTGGTAAGTTTTTAACTACTAGACATATTAAAGAAAGATTAGATAAAGAACTAGAAACTAATGTTGGATTAAGAGTTGAAGAATTACCTTCATCAGATGG
>CAMPCD010000030.1 GCA_946643435.1 uncultured bacterium | reverse complement strand
TTAATGTAACTGGTAAAGAAGTTCCTGCATCTAATGATGCTACATTAAAAAGTGTTAACTTCAGTGTTGGTGAATTAACACCAGAATTCAAGTCTGATGTAACTCAATATACTATATATGGTATAAGTGATACAATAAGAAAGATTGAATTAAAAGATTATACATGTGATAAGTGTTCAATTAAAGTTGAAGGTGGAGAAGAAGTACAAAACAATAAAATAGTTATCTTAAAAGATGGTGAAAATGCTGTTAAAGTAGTAGTAACTTCTCAAAATGGTGAAAACCATAAAACATATAACTTCACAGTTATTAAAGGTGCTTCATCATTCAACTCAAATAAATTAAAATCATTATCTGTTGGACAATATGAAATAAGTCCTCAATTTAATGCAAGTACATTAGAATATGAAGTAAAAGTACCTAAGAAATTAACTAATATTGAATCATTATTAAATGCTGCTACAGAAGATAGTGAAGCAAAATATAAAGTAGAAGGTGCTTCAAACCTTGATAAAGACGAAAATGAAGTAACAATTACAGTAACTGCAAGAGATGGTTCAACTTCAGTTTATAAATTAAAAATAATAAGAGAAGATGAAGTAGAAGCTGTTATTGATGTAATTGGTTATAAAGATAATAAAGTTACATTCATTGATACAGAAGGTAATAGTAAAACATTATCAATTGATGAATTCAAAACAGAATATCCTCAAGAATATGAAAAAATCGATAATGGAACATATAAATTTGATGAAGATGGTAACATCATAAGAGAATCAAATGACTCTAATGAAGAAAAGAAAGAAGAAAATAAAAAATCTAATTCATTCCCATGGATTATAGTTGTTCTTATTGTAGTAGCACTTATAATAATTGGTGTTGCTGGATTCTTTATATTCAAAGATTCAGATAAAGATGAAGATGATGAAGATAAAAAGAATAATAAGAAAAAAGATGAAAAAGAAGAAGTAGAAAACAAAGAAGAATTAACTGAAGAACAAAAAGAAGAATTAGAAGATATCGATTCTTATAATGAAGAAGCAAGAATAATTGCTGAAGATAATTTAAGAAATGAAGATAAAGAAAACACTATAGAACCTGATGAAATAGTTGATGAAGAACAAGACATTAAAGAAGATGTTGTAAGAACTGAAACTGTTGATGAATATGTAGATGAAGAAAAATCTGCAACAATGGATATAGATGAAGCTTTATCAGATTTAATGAATACTAAAGAGTATAATTTCAAAGATAAGTAAAAATATTACTTATCTTTTCATTTATCCTTGATATTTCGTATAAATGATAGTAAAATACTAGGTAATGTTGGAAGGAGGGAAGCAAGATGGCTATAACAGTTGAAGTTAAAAATGGTGATATTAACGGAGCTTTTAAAAGATTTTCTAGAAAAGTAGCTAACAGTGGAGTTCCTTCAGAACTAAAGAAGCATAGAGAATACTCTAAACCAGGTGTTAAGAGAAGAGAAGAAAAGAAAGAAATGATACAAAACTTCTATAAGAGAAATAAAAGAAATAGAAGAAATAAGAAAAGAGATTAATTAAAATCTCTTTTTTATTTTATATTACTATCATATAATAAAATTATAGAAAGGAGATCATATGAAAAAGCTTAATTATTTAATTGTTTTATTATTATCCATGATTATATTAGTTCCTAGTGTTAATGCATTACCAACATTTAAAGTTGATGAATCATTAAATATTCAAGAGGATTATAATGATACATCATTCTTTGCAGCTAATAATATTAATTTAGAAACATATATAAATGGTCTAAATTTTGCTGCTGGTAATACTATTAATGCTAAAGGTAAAAGTGATTATGCTTTTATAGCTGGTAATTCTATTACTATTAATGATTATGAATCTAAGGATTTATTCATTGCTGGTAATTCAATTAATATTAACAATGCTAAAGCAAGATCACTATATATAGCTGGGGCAACACTAAATATTAATTCAAGTTTTGAATCAATATATGCTAGTGGTGATAATGTTACCTTAACAGGTGAATATAATAATGTAACAATAGCTGCTGAAAAGGTTAAGATTGATGGTTCTATAAAAGGAACATTAACTATTAATGAAGATGCTAAAGTTGAATTAGCTGATGGTGCAGAAATTGCTAATACTGTTAAATATGAAAGTAAGACTCAAATAACTCGTGAAAACATTATAAACGGTACACTTGCAGTAATTATCGGGTTAATTATTGGTAAGATATTACATTTTGTAAATATCTTAATAATTGGTCTAATATTCATGTCTATATTTAAGAAGGCTACAGAAAAGATTAATAAAATGGATAGTAATGCCAGATTTGTATTTACTAGATTCGGATTAGGTTTTATAGCACTTGTATGTATGCCAATTGCATGTATTCTATTATTAATAACAGGAATACTTACTAATTTAGGTATAATTGGTATTTTAGCTTATATAGTTGCTATAATGTTAACTGAAATATTTGCAAATATCTATTTAACTACACACATATTTAAGAATATGAATATGTACTTAGGATACTTCTTAATGTTATTAATAACAACATTATTAGGAATAATACCTATTGTTGGATGGATATTAAAATTATTTATCTTATGTTTCGGTTTAGGATTAATAATGAAAACAATAAGATCTCAAGACAAAGAAAAAAGAAAATAATTTCTTTTTTCTTTTTTTGTTATATAATATCATTAGAAAGAAGAATGATATATGTACGATCAAATTAGAAAAGATTTAGTAGATGCAATGAAATCAGGAGATAAGTTTAAATTAAATGTTATCAGAATGATTAAAGCTGCTTTAATGAATGAAGAAGTTGCTCTTGAAAGAAAAAGAGAAGATGGCTTATCTGATGATGAAGTAATAACTGTAATCAAAAGAGAAGTTAAAAAGAGAAATGGTTCTATTGAAGAATATACTAAATATAATAAGATGGATACAGTTGAAGATTTAAAGAAAGAAGTAGAAATATTATCTACATATCTTCCACCTGAATTAAGTGATGAAGAATTAGACAAGATTGTATCTAATATTATTGAAGAGACTCATGCTGAATCTATTAAAGATATGGGTGGAGTTATGAAAGAAATAACTGCTAAATATGGTTCTCAAGTAGATATGGGTAAAGCATCTAAATTAGTTAAAGAGAAATTATCTTAAAACACGATTAATTCGTGTTTTTTTCTTTAATTTATACTGATAATTTAATATAATAGTATTATAACTGTAGAGAGGATATTTTATATGATACCTAGTAAGATATATGCAATTATATATGATATTATGCCTATGATTATATTATTTATTATCATGGCAATATTATTAAAAGTAGTTACTGTAGAATTAGGAAAAAATAAAGGTAACAGTTGGACTGAGTTCAAGTTTTTATGCTACATAATATATTCATTTGTATTATTTGAACTTGTAACTACTACAGACTTTACTAGTTATTCTAATAATTTTATTCCTTTTAAAGAAATAATGAGGTATGAAATTAATACTCCATTATTCATAAGAAATATAATAGGTAATATAGCATTATTTATACCATTCAGTTATATAGTAACTGATGTAATAAATGTAATATGTAAGAAAACTAATTTCTTTATATCAACTATATACGTTTTACTAACTTCTTTATCAATAGAAGTAATACAATACTTCATTGGAAGAAGTTTTGATATAGATGATATCATGTTAAACTTTGTAGGTGGTATATTAGGTTATATTATTTATAAATTAATACATATACGTAAGAAGGTGAAGAAAGATGAATAATACATTCGATATATTTGATGAATATAATTACAGCAAAGATATTTCATATTTAGATGATGTTATTAATCATACATTTGAAGTATTAGATGTTACTAATGCTAATATGGCGGTAATACTAATAGATGATGAAAAAATGCATGACTTAAATAAAGAATATCGTGGAGTAGATAGAACTACAGATGTATTATCATTTGCTCTAGAAGATGATAATAAGATTAAATTACCTATAAGAGAATTAGGTGAAGTATATGTATCTATACCTAAAATGTTAGAACAAGCTAAAAGCTTTAACCATTCAGAAAAAAGAGAGTTATCTTTCTTAGTATGTCATGGATTATTACATTTATTAGGATTTGATCATACTAAATCAAAAGAAGAAGAAGAAAAACAATTTGGATTACAAGATAAAATATTAAGTGATCTAAATATTATAGATTAGGAAGTGTATATATGAAATCAGGTTTTGTTTCATTAGTAGGAAGACCAAATACAGGTAAATCTACATTAATTAATGCAATAGTAGATGATCATATTGCAATAGTATCTAATGTAGCAGGTACTACAAGAAATACTATTCAAGGTGTATATCATGGAGATGACTTTCAAATAGTATTTGTAGATACTCCAGGTATATCTAAACCAGTAGATAAACTAGGTAAGAAGTTAAATGCATCATCTTATGAATCATTAGAAGATATTGATGTAATATTATTTGTTGTTGATGCTGCTGCTGGTATTGGTAAAGGTGATAAACAAATATTAGAAGTATTAAAGAAAGAATCAACACCAGTTATACTAGTATTAAATAAGATAGATAAATTAACTAAAGAAGGAATAATTAAAGCAATTAATGCTTATAATAGTTTATTTGAATTTGCTGATATTATACCTGTGTCTGCTTTAAAGAAAGATAATATAGATAGATTAATTGAATTAACTAAGACTTATCTTAGAGATGACATTAAATATTATGAAGATGGAGTTATAACTAATACAGATCCAAGATTTATGATTCAAGAACTAGTTAGAGAAAAAATATTAAATCTAACTAATGAAGAAGTTCCACATAATATAACTACTGTATTAACATCTTATAATGAAAAATCAAATGTCGCGGAAATAGCAGTAGATATAATTGTATCTAGAGATAACTTAAAGAAAATCATAATTGGTAAGCAAGGTAATATGCTTAAAACTATTGGTTCAGAAGCGAGAAAAGATATTGAAAAACTAATAGGTAAAAAAGTATTCTTAGAGTTATATGTAAGAACTATTAAGAATTGGCGTAATAAAGATAAATACTTAAATGAATTAGGTTTTGATGAATTATGATAAAAACAATTAAAGGTGTTGTAATATCTGAAACACCTTATAAAGAATCATCAAAGATTCTTAATATTTTAACAAATGAAGGAATAATTGGGGTAATATCAAAAGGATGTAAGAATATTAAATCTCCTTTAAGAATAGTATCTAATAAATTAACATATGCTGAATATATAATTTATTACCATGAAGATTCTTTATCCACATTAAAAGAAGGATCTATTATAAATAACTTATCTAATATTAAGACTAACTTAACATTAATAAGTTATTTAATATATTTAACTGATTTAACTAAACAAGTTATAAGTGAAGGTAATAAAGAAGTAATATTTGAAGATTATATAAATACTATTTTAAAGATAGAAGAGGGCTTAAATCCTTTGATACTAACAAATATATTAGAGGTTAAGTATTTAGACTATTTAGGTGCTCCAATTAACTTTAATTCATGTGTTAAATGTGGAAATGATAAAGACATAGTTACTATATCATCCATTGAAGGTGGATATATTTGTAAGAATTGTTATACAAATGAAATAATATATGATAGTAAAGTAATTAAAATGCTTAAAATGTACTATCTTGTAGATATTAAAACTATTAAAGAATTAAAGATATCAGATTCAGTTATTAATTCAATTAATGAATTTTTAACTGACTACTATGATACATATACAGGAATATATATAAAGAGTAAATCATTCTTAAATAAACAAATAGAATATTAGGTGGTTAAAGTGGGTTTCATATTTAAATCTAAAGAAGATAAAGAATTAAAAGAGTATCTTGATGAACTTGATAAAATGGAAGATGATTTATTAAGTGAAGAAGAAAAACAAAGAAAAGCTGAAGAAAAAAATAATCCTGTAATTCAATTAATTAATGTTCTAGATGATGACCCTGAAGATAAAGAACTACTTAAATATTTAAGTGATAAAGAACTAAAAGAAATAGAAAGAGGTAAAAGAACATCAAAATTTATATCTATTATAGCTGCTTCTATCATGACTATTTCCATGGTAGTTTTATTAAGTATAGCAGGTATGTTTCATTTTAATAATCAAGATGAATTACATAGAGTAACAAAGTTTGAAATTGAAGATTATTATAAATCTAGATATGGTTCTGCTACCAAATTAAATAAATTAGAATATATATGCTATAAAGAAGAGATTATAGTTGATGGAAGTAAAAAACAAGAGAATAAATGTACTGATATTGTATATGCTTTAACTAACAATAATGAAACAATTATGAAATTAGGAGATACATATGCTGATAATATATCTACAAGTACTTATTATAAAGACTATCAAGATTTATTACTTGCAACTAATCCTGAACTAGATTTAATAGCTAATCAACCAATGTTAAGTGATCGTGATTTCTATCATGATTTCTATAAATATATAGATTATATTAAAGTATTACCAGCTAATAGTAATTTAAATACTTTATTAAAGAGTAATAAATTAAATATAATTGATACTATAATGTACCAAGGAACTATTAATTTAGAGGGTATGACTAATCTATTATCTAATCTAACTGAGAATTCATCATTTGTATTCATTAAATCTAGTAATGGTATACCAACTAATGTAAAAATAATGAATAAATATGAATATTATGATATTGATGTAACAGGTGAAGCATATCCTGATACAGATGTTACATATTATCAATTAGATTTAGCTAAGAATAATATAGCAGGTGTAAGTATTATAAGTGTTGCACCTAATTCTATTAAAACAATAGATGAAAAAGAAGAATTTATAAATGCCTATAGAATAGGAACTAGTACATATCGAAGAGATTCTAAGGATAAAGGTAATTATCCTTCATATTATCTAGTTATGCTTAATAATAAACTAGGTACTACATTAAGAGAATTCTCATCGACAAATGAACTTTCTAGAGAAAAATATAATAACTATCATGATTTAAATATTGGTGGTAAAACATATATTGTATCTAATAAAGCATTAGCTATTGGAACAATTCAAACTAAATCAAAAGGCATATTCAATTAAAAGTTGAATAAAAGGCATAAAATGAGTATAATAACTAAGGAAAAAGGTGATTGGAAATGAATCTAAAAGATTTATATATTAACTATTTTGTAAGTAAAGGACATAAACAAATACCTTCAGCACCAGTAGTACCTGAAAATGATTCATCAGTACTATTTAATACTGCTGGTATGCAACCTTTAATACCATATTTAATGGGTGAACCACATCCATATGGTACAAGATTAACAGACTATCAAAAGTGTGTAAGAACTAATGATTTAGAGAACATAGGTGATACATATCATCATACATTCTTTGAGATGTTAGGTAACTGGTCATTAGGAGACTACTTTAAGAAAGAAGCTATTGAATGGTCATTTGAATTCTTAACTAAAGTATTAAATATACATGTAGAAAGATTAGCAGTAACTATATTTGCTGGTAATGAATCTATTCCATTTGATCAAGAAGCCCATGATTTATGGATAGCTCAAGGAATACCTGAAGAAAGAATAGCTCCAACTAAAGATGATAACTTCTGGATAGCTGGTGAAACTGGACCATGTGGACCAGACACAGAAATGTTCTATTGGAGAAGTAATGATCCTATTCCTGAAAAATTTGACCCAGAAGATGTAAGATGGGTTGAAATTTGGAATGATGTATTCATGCAATACAATAAAGCTGAAGATGGAACAGTTACAGAATTACCAAAGAAGAATGTTGATACAGGTATGGGTGTAGAAAGAACAACAGCTATACTTGAAGGAGTTAATGATAACTATCAATCATCAATCTGGACTCCAACAATTAAATTAATTGAAAGTATTTCTAAATTACCATATGAAGGTAATGAAAAACCTATGAGAGTTATAGCTGACCACTTAAGAACTGCTATATTTATCTCAGCTGATCCTGCAATGATTAAACCATCAAATACAGATCAAGGTTATATACTAAGAAGATTAATAAGAAGAGCAATTAGATATGCAAGACAATTAAATATTGATATTACATCTGATTGGGAACAACAAATTGCTTTATTATTAATTGATCAATATTCTAAATACTATAAAGAATTATCTGATAATAAAGATATAGTATTAGAAGTATTAGCTAATGAAAAAATCAAATTCAATAGAACTCTTGAAAAAGGATTAAAAGAATTTGATAAGAGAACTATGAATTCCAATAATATAGATGCAGATACTGCATTCCATTTATATGATACATATGGATTCCCTATAGAATTAACTGAAGAAATTGCAAAAGAAAGAAATATAACAGTTGATATAGAAGGATTTAAAGCTAAATTTAAAGCACATCAAGACTTATCTAGACAACAAAGTGCAGGTAAGTTTAAAGGTGGATTAGCTGGTGATTCAGTAATTGAAACTAGATATCATACAGCAACACACTTACTTAATGCTGCTTTAAAGAAAGTACTTGGACCAAGTGTACATCAAATGGGATCAAATATTACTGTAGAAAGAATGAGATTCGACTTCCCATGTGATCATAAATTAACTGATGAAGAAAAGAAACAAGTTGAAGATCAAGTTAATGAATGGATCCAAGCAGGACTTGAGGTTAAGAGAGTAGAAATGCCTAAAGAAGAGGCTATTGCTTCAGGTGCTGAATGTAGATTTATAGAAAAATACCCAGATATTGTTTCAGTATATATCATCGGTGATGATGTATCCAAAGAATTATGTGGTGGACCACATGTATCTAATACTAAAGAACTAGGTAAATTCATAATTAAGAAAGAAGAAGCTAGTTCACAAGGAGTTAGAAGAATAAAGGCTGTATTGGAAGGAGAATAATCTATGGCTAAAATTGATAAAGAAAAATTAGCTGCTGTAACAGGCAAAGGAAAAGGATTTATTGAAGAATTCAAAGCATTCGTACTAAAAGGTAACGTAATGGATATGGCAGTCGGTGTTATTATTGGTTCTGCATTTGCATCAATAGTAACTGCTTTAACTGATGATTTCATTAATCCATTAATAAATGGTATTGGTGGAGCAGAAGTTGCTGGCCAAATTAAAATCTATGGCGGACAATATTTAAATTGGGGACATTTTGTTACATCTGTTATTAATTTCTTAATAATGGCATTTGTATTATTCCTAATGTTAAAGTTCGTTAATAAAATATTAGCAATAGGTAAAAAGAAAGAAGCTGAAGAAGTTAAAGAAACTAAGTCAGCTGAACTAGTAGTTTTAGAAGAAATTCTAAAAGAAGTTAAAAAGAAATAATAAAATTAAACAATATCTAGGTAATTATAAAAGATGATTAAATATCATCTTTTTTTATTTATTATTTAATGATATAATTATTAAGAATAGGGTGATAGTATGAATATATTAGATATAATAACAAGAAAGAAGAACGGTAATTCGTTATCTTATGATGAACTTGAATATGCATTCATGGGATATTTAAGAAAAGAAATACCAACATACCAAATGAGTGCTTTATTGATGGCAATAACAATAAATGGTATGAATATGTCTGAAACTTTAGCGTTAACTGATATATTTATTAAATCAGGAGAACAATATAATATTAGCCAATATGTTAAGAATACTGTAGATAAGCATTCAACAGGTGGTGTTGGAGATACTACTACATTAATAGTTGGACCTATGGTAGCAGCTATGGGTATGCATATGGTTAAGATGAGTGGAAGAGGTTTAGGTTTAACTGGTGGAACTATTGATAAACTAGAATCTATTCCTGGTATAAATTTAAAATTAACAAAAGAAGAGTTAATTGAAAAAGCAAATAAAGTTGGTTTTGCTTTATCATCACAAACAAAAGAATTAACTCCATTAGATAAAGTTATATATTCATTAAGAGATGTAACTGGTACTACTGAATCAATTGCTTTAATTGCATCATCTATAATGTCTAAAAAGATTGCCTTAGGTGCTGAAAATATCTTAATTGATATTAAAGTAGGAGATGGAGCTTTAATTAAGAATAATGAAGATGCTAATGAATTATCTAAGTTATTAATAGCTATAGGTGAATCTTATAATAAGAATGTAAGAACAATTATATCTAATATGGATACACCTTTATCATATGCAATTGGTAATGCAATAGAAGTAAAAGAAGCTATCAATGTCTTACATGGTAAAAAATGTCCATTATACTATACTGCTGTTGAATGTGCTGCAAACCTTTTATCAATGGCAAGAGGTTTAGATTTAGAAGAATGTAAGATGTATGCTGAAAAAACTATTGAAACAGGTAAAGCATTACAAAAGTTTTATGAATTCGTACAATCTCAAGATGGTAGATTAGCTGATATGAAGATATCAGATAAGATTATTCCAATAAATGCTAATAAAACAGGTAGAGTTAAGAAAGTTGATGCTCTAGGAGCTGCTAAATTAGCTGCTAAACTTGGTACATCAAAACAAAAGATTGATGATACTATAGATTATTCAGTTGGAGTATATTTAAATGTACTTGAAGGAGATAAAGTCAATGAAGGTGATTTACTAATGAAATTATATGTAAATGATCCTAACATTGATTTAGGTAAAAATGATTTCTCATTTATAGATATAGAAGAAAAATAAAAAGGGTGATTATATGTTTGGCAAGATACTAAATATTGATGATGTAACAGCTAATGTTGCTATAAATAAAGAAAATAACGTAGTACCTAATTTAATGAACTTACATGTTGTATTTGAATCAGAAGGTAATAGAATCTTAGGAGAAGTTAAATCTGCAAATGAAGATACATGCCAAATTAACTTATTAGGTCAATTTACAGATAATGGTAGATTCATAGCTGGTACTATTATTAAACCTACATTAGATGCAACAGTTAGAGTAATTAATGATCAAGAATTAAATATTATCTTTGGTGTAAATGAACCAACAACTTTATATATGGGTAAGAGTGCTGTTTATCCTGGTAAAGATATATATATCAATATTAATGATATGTTTTCAAATCATATGGCTATATTTGGTAATACTGGTTCAGG
>CAMPCD010000029.1 GCA_946643435.1 uncultured bacterium | reverse complement strand
CCATATATAAATAATAAGATAAATAAGATATTATAGAATTTACTATTCTTTGTACTAGTATATAAAATATAGAAATCAACAAAGAATAATATTAGATTAAATATACTATATAATACGCCTTTTAAAGCAAATACTTCTTCTATTATCATAATAGCTAATAATAATATAAAATTAACTATTCTAGATATCTTATCTTCTTTTAATACATACATGACTAACATATATAAATTACATGCTATCAAGATCATTGTTTGAGAGAAAAACTTTAGATTTAAGAAATCTAATCCTGAATAAAGGAATAATAATCCTTTACCACTTATAAAGTATTTCTCTAAATCATCTTTAAATAAATATATATTCATTATAGATGTTAATAACATTAATGAAGCTGAGATACTATAGTTTAATTTTAGTTTAATATTAATAAATACTATAATACCAACTATAACTACCTTAATAATAGATCTAATAATATTATTAAATTTCTTATAAGATAATAATAAGTCTAAAACCAATAACAATAATACATATATCATAAAACCACCTATAATAATTATAAATTATAGAATAAAAAAAAGAAATGCTTTAGACATTTCCTTTATTATGCTTCATATACAGAAGCTTTTTTCTTATTCTTTCCTGATCTTTCGTACTTAACAACACCAGTAATTAGTGCATATAAAGTATGATCTTTACCTATACCAACATTTTTACCTGGATAGATTTTAGTTCCTCTTTGTCTATATATAATTGAACCAGCATTAATCTTTTGACCATCTGCTGCTTTAGCACCTAATCTACGTCCAGCTGAATCTCTACCATTTTGAGTAGAACCTTGAGCTTTAACGTGAGCAAAACGTTGGATATTTAATGATATAAATAATTTCATCTCTAATCCTCCTTAATTTATTTTTATGTTGGATGGATATTGTTTATGAAGTTCTTCAAACATTAACATCATATTATCTACTAATGATTCAGTTACTTTATCTTTTTTGTTAATAATAATATTACATTCTTTACCATCATCTACAAAAGTAATTGCATCTTTATTAAGATTAAATATGGCATTTACTGTTGTATACATAACTGATGATACAGAAGCACAAACTATATCATTAGAATCACTATAGTTAGCATGACCACTTATAGTAATTGTATCCATCTCTCTATGTATTTTAATCATATTAACCTACAATCTTTTTAACAACTAATTTAGTATATGGTTGTCTATGACCCATATGAGTTTTATTTCTATTATTCTTATTAACTCTCTTTAAGATTCTAATTTTCTTGCCTTTACCTTGTTTTACAACTTCGCAAGTAACCTTAGCACCTTTAACATATGGAGTACCAGTTTTATCTCCAACGCATAATACTGTATCGAAATCAACTGTCTTTGAAGGTTCAACATCTAATTTTTCAACAAAAATTTCATCACCTTCAGCAACATAATATTGTTTTCCACCAGTTTCGAATATTGCTTTCATACATTAACCTCCTTTAAAATTTTTCTTGAAGACTCGCCTTTAAGGTGGGATAAACCACTTACTACCTCTTTAGTGCGGTTCGTAAGAAAGACTTACAAACATGAAAATGATACCAAAAATCAAGGTTTTTGTCAATAATTTCAAGTCATATATATATTATCATATTAATATATAAAATCAAGTTATTTTTAATAAAAAAAGAAAAGCCTTACATCTTTTCTTTCTTCTCTATTTCTTTAATCTTATATAAAAGATTAATTGCTTCTATAGGAGTAGTATTTAAAGGATCTATTTGTTCAATAAATTCTTTTAATTCATCTTTTTTAGTATCAAAGTCCATGCTAATTTGTTCTATATGCATTTCATTTCTCTTCTTCTTAGAGTTATCTTCATATACATTAAGAATAGCTCTAGCATTTTGTAATACTTCATCAGGTAAACCTGCTAGTTTAGCTACATGAATACCATATGATTTATCTACTGCTCCATCCATGATTTTATGTAAGAATACTACATTACCATCTTCTTCTCTAGCTTCTACATGTACATTCTTAATAGTTGGTATTCTCTTATCTAAATCAGTTAATTCATGATAGTGTGTTGAGAATAATGTCTTACATTTAACTTTTTCGGAAATATACTCTAATATAGCTCTAGCTAAAGACATACCATCAAATGTAGCAGTACCTCTACCTAGTTCATCAAATAATACCAATGATTTATCTGTTGAACCTACTAAAGCATTTTTAGCTTCAATCATTTCCACCATGAATGTTGATTCACCTGATACCAAATCATCTGATGCACCTATTCTTGTGAATATTTTATCAAATATAGGTAATACAGCTTTATCTGCAGGTACAAATGAACCCATTTGAGCCATGATAACAGTTACTGCTAATTGTCTCATATATGTTGATTTACCTGACATATTAGGACCTGTTATTAATAATGTATTAGTATTTTCATCCATCTTTATATCATTCTTAATATATTGATTATTAGATACTACTTCAACTACAGGATGAGAACCATTTTCAATATCAATTATTCTCTTCTCTGTTAATGTAGGTCTAACTAAATGATGTTCTTCTGAAACAATAGATAAAGAACATAAAACATCTAATTCAGCTAATATTCTAGCTGTTTCTTTAAGCTTAAATATTTCTTTCTTAATTCTTTCTCTTATTTCAGTAAATAGATTATATTCTAATTCTATAATCTTTTCTTCAGCATTAAGTATTAATGCTTCTTTTTCTTTTAATTCAGGTGAAATATATCTTTCAGCATTAGTTAATGTTTGTCTTCTTTCCCAATTTAAGTTTTCAGGAACATTAGCTATTTGTCCTTTAGTTATTTCAATATAATAACCAAATACTTTGTTATAACCAACTTTAAGATTATTAATACCTGTCTCTTGTTTTAATTGTTCTTCAATAGATGAAATAAAGTTCTTTCCACCTTTTCTTATTTCTTTTAATTCATCTAATTCTTTATTATAACCATCTTTAATTAGATATCCTTCTTTAACAGTTATAGGTGGTTCTTCATATATTGCTTCTTCAAGTAAATTATATAATTCTGTATGATCATTTAATTTTAATTTATAACCTAATTCTTCTATTATTCTAGTTACATCAGGTAATACTTTTAAACTATTCTTTATTTGAAGTACATCTCTTGCATTTAAAGATCCACATGTGACTTTACCACATAATCTTTCTAAGTCATATACTTCATATAAATCAGCCATCAATTCATCACGTAACATAAAGTTTTTATTTAATGAATCAATATAATCATATCTTTGATTAATCTCTTTAATATCTTTAAGTGGGTTCATTAAATAGTATTTAAGCATTCTAGCACCCATGGCTGTTTTAGTTTTATCTAATAACCATATTAATGAGAACTTTCTTTCTTTTAATCTTAAAGTTTCTATTAATTCTAGATTTCTTATTGTATGAACATCCATCTCTAGATATTTATCTTTCTTAACAATATTAACATGTGATAAATGAGATAAATCTTTTAATTGTACTATATGTAAATAATATAATAAGTGTTTAATACCATATATTATTCTTTCATCTTCAACATCTTCATATATAGATTGATACATATTATCTAATACATTATCTTCTATAGAAATATTAATATTATAATTATTCTTTAATACATTTAATACTTCTAAAGGAAAATCATTAGTAATAACTACTTCTTTAACATTAAGGTTTAATAATTCATTTACAAGTTCATTTTCTTCATGGTTAATATAACAAGAATTTACTTCACCAGTAGATATATCAATGTAAGTTATTAAATATGTATATTGAAGATCTTCAAGTGATGCTATATAGTTAAAGTCTTTATCATTAAGGAATTCTAAGTCTACCATAGTTCCTTTAGTTACTACTTCAACTACTTCTCTTTTAACCATTCCTTTAGCTGTCTTAGGATCTTCTACTTGTTCAACTATAGCAACCTTATAACCTTTTTCAACAAGTTTTTCAATATAAGATTTAGCAGAATGATGTGGTACTCCACACATAGGTACTCTTTCTTTTAATCCTGCATTTTTACCAGTTAAAGTTAATTCAAGTTCACGTGAGGCTATTTCTGAATCTTCAAAGAATAATTCATAGAAATCGCCTATTCTATAAAATAATAATGTGTCTAAATATTTATCTTTAATCTCCATATATTGAAGCATCATAGGAGATAATTCATTTCTGTTGACTTCGCTTCTTATCATTTTAACCACCTGTACTACATATTATATAATTTTTTAAATAAAATAAAAAGAACTAATTATAGTTCTTTAAATCATTTAATACTTGTTCAAAAGTATCAGCTATCATCAATTTAATGTTGTAATGATTTTCTTCAATTACTTGTTTAGCTTCTTCATAATTTGCACGAGGAACAATGAATAAATCTACATTCTTATCTGATGCACCCATGATCTTATATTTAACTCCTGCAATCTCTCCTACACTTCCATCATATTCAATAGTACCTGTTCCTGCTATTCTCATACCTTTTGTTATATCTTCTTCAACTAAAGAATTATACATTGATAAAGATAACATTAAACCGCCTGATGAACCAGATTCATTCTTCTCATAATGATATCTCATATTAGGATTAATTTCATAGTCAAATATTCTAGTTATAACCATACCAATTATACCTTCAGAATTTACAATAGAATTAGTTGTTAACTCTTTATTATTTCTTAATACTTTTAACTTAACTTGATTATTAGTATGTGATTTTATGCATTTGTTAATATCTTCATAGTTATTAACATTATTATTATCACATGTAAGTATTTTATCTCCTACTTTTAATTCAGTAGTTGCTTCTGGTGCAATATAATATACATAGTCGTTTTCAGATATTTCTTTAATATCTTTATTAGCATATTTATAAGATATATAAGTAGCATTAGATATAGCTTGTTGTAATTGTATATCATCTCTTTTTAATGAAGCTATTATATCTTCTTGATCAGCTGTAATCTCTTCATTCTTAATGATATCATGTGAAGGAAGTATTTTAGCTAATATAAGATTAAATATAGTACCTTTTCTATAAGAAACATAAGTAAGATTAAATGAACCTGATGATTCATATATCTTATTATCTAATCTATCTTCTAGAGAAATTATATCTCCAGGAGAATAAATTGAATAATCTAATTCAAATGTTTCTAGAGCTAAAAAGATAGAAAATATTATTAAAATAATTAAATTATCTCTTACTACTTCTAGTATTGTATTACCTATTTTCTTCATATTTATCACATGTAATATTATACCATAAAAAAATAACTAGTATACACTAGTTATTAACATGTTATTTCTTTAAAATATTTAGAGTTTGTAGGTACTCTTGTATTATAAACATATGTAGGAGCAGTAGAATCACCTACTCTATTTGTTGTAGCAGCTGTAGTTATAGGTTGTGTCCATACATAGTCTGCATATAGTTTACCAGGAGAAGCATTCTCCAAACATAAGAATATTTTGCCTGTTGATTCTTCTATTACTTTTTCTCCCTTATGATATGTCTTATTTGGATCATATGTTTCTACATAGTTGGCTTTAATATCCAATGCTGACTTACAATAACAAACAACAACTCTACCTTGTAATGGTTGTTTATCTATAGGACTAATTATTTCTGCTTTTGTATCGCTGTCAGATGATAACTCACCAGATTCAATAAGTTTATCTATACTATAACTCTTACAAGAACTAGGAGCATCTTTAACACTATCTTTTTCTGCATTAGCTATTTTTAAAGCAGCTTTTTCTATTTGACTAATTTTTGTTTCAAAAGAATTTCTTCTAATAGTTGTATAAATTGATAAATAGCCAGGTATCAACAATGCAACTAAGAAAGAAATAATAATAATTACTACTAACATCTCAACTAATGAGAAACCTTTTTTATCCATATTATCAATCCTTATATTAATAAGTATAAACCATAAAGCATAAAAAAAGTAGTTATCGCTAACTACTTTTAATGAATATTTACAGTTATCTCAGTTTTTGTAGGAATTGCTACTACTCTTTCATCTGCTGTTGTAACCGTTACTGGTACAGACCATGTTCCCTTACCATATCCAGTTAAATCAACTGATGCATAGATTTCAGTAACTGAATTAATAGCATCTTGAGTTCCCTTTAATATAACTGATATTTCTCTTTCACTTGCTGATGCTTGAGCTGTTAGACCAGATCCTGTATTATTAGCAGATACTATAATACCAGATACTTCTCTTTGTGCTTCATCACCAACAGTAATATTAATATTAGTTTTAGTTTCAGTCATGTATCTTACACCATTTACTTTAACTAAGTCTACAGATAATTGTTTATTGCTTGATAAGCCTTCAACATCAACTTTAGCTTCTACTTCTGTTAACTTATCTAATATATCTTTTTCACCATATACATCAACATTCTTAACCGATGATGTAATTGATGCTATAGCTTTACCTGATGCCATAGTACCAGTTACTACTGTCTTGACTGGTAATGTAACATGATATGAATCAATAGTTACTTGAGCAGATATCTTAGATGGAACTATTTCAACATGTTCAAGTCTATTACCTGCATCATCATAAGCTACTAGTTCAACATCTTCTAATGTTTGAGTACCAGACTCTTTTAATGTTATCTTAGATGTATCAATCAAAGCTTTAACTGTAGCAATCTTATTAAGTTTTTCTTGTGAAGATTTAGCTATTACTTCTGATGTATCTAATACAACTTTAGATACAGATAATTTCTTATCTAATTTATTTTGATTTAATACATCATATGTTAAAGGTTCAACTTCAGATACTTTCTCACTTATCTTAACTGTTACTGTAGCAGGATCTAATTTATAAGTTACAGATTCAACTGAGTGATTATATTTTAAATTAACTTTATATGTACCTGGACCATATCCAGATAAATCTAAGTTAACTTCATGTTCACCTAATTGAGTAGCTAAGTAAATAGATGATTTACTACCTACTAAAGTAATATCTACAGTATCAGGTACACCTTCTACTACATAAGCTTCATCATTATAAATAACATTGACTCTTTGTCCTTCAATTACTTCTGCTTCTTTTTCAGTTAAATTAATAACATTATGATCAACAAGTAAGAAAACAACAATAGCACATATTAATGATAAATATACTAATACATTAGGTCTATTTAAGATTTTTTCTAATCTTGTATTATTATCTTTTAAGAATCCTCTTACACGATAAATAATTTTAGATATTGGTGTAACAATAAGTACATCTAATATCTTATATAGTATTTTAAATATCCAAATTATTGGAGCAAATATCTTACTCATTGTCTTCACCACCTATCTCTTCTGAATCAGCAGCATAGAAGACTTCATTCTTAGGTTTTAACTCTTCTAATAACATAGATCTAAATTCATCAATTGTTAAATTGTAATGTAAGTAGTTATCACATGCTATAGAAATTCTTCCTGTTTCTTCAGATACAACTAATGCAATAGCATCAGTTTCTTCAGCAACACCTAATGCAGCTCTATGACGAGTACCTAACTTTTTATTAACATTAGGATTCATACTAGTTTTGAATACTGCACCAGCACATGTTACACGGTCACCTTGAATGATGATACCACCATCATGTAATGGGTTTGGTGGTAAGAATGCTGCTTCTAATAATTGAGAAGTAATATCAGCATATAATTTAATTGCTGGTTGAATATATTCTTGTAATGACATATCTCTTTCAATAACAATTAAAGCACCAATTTTTTCTTTCTTTAAATGTTCAATAGCAGTCATTATTTCGAATACTACTTTTTCTCTTTCATCAACAGTTAATACTTTGTGTCTACCTAATAATTGAGTTCTACCTACTTGTTCAAGTAAGTTTCTTATTTCTGGTTGGAATATTACTATTAATGCAATAGGTCCCCAAGAAATAACATATTCAAGTAATACACCTACAGTATATAAACTTAATAAGTTACTTAATAATTTAATTAAGATTATTATTACTACACCTTTGAAGATTAGTATCATCTTAACATTATTCTTAATATTCTTAAATAATATATAGAATAATGCCCATACAATACATATATCAATTGTCTTAGTTATTAGTGTCCATATTGTAGCAAATGGAATCATATTATCACATCCCTTTTCATATTATAACATAATAAGCAACAAAAAATGCATGAGAATGCATTTATTGATTGTTTTGATTTTGATCTTGTACTTGAACAACTGGAGCAACTTCAGATACATTAGCATGTGCAGATAATGTATTAGCGGCAACTCCTTCATTTATGATTTCATCTCTATATTCATCATATTTTTTTCTGTCCATTATATATCCAAATAAACCTAATAGAAGTACTATAGCTACTACTACGAATATAATCCAATTGGCAATAATAAATTCTAACATAACAATTCCCTCTATTCTATAAATATTATACATATTTATTGAGTATTAATCAATAAGTATATATTGAAAAATTAAATATATAAATGATATAATTTATATGTGAATGGAGCGAAAAAAAGATGGACAAGAAAATGTTAAAAATAATGGGAATTGTCTTAGGTGGTTTCGTTATATTAATAATAATTTTAGTTTTAATAGCTGCATGTTCTAAAAAGAAACTTGATTATAACAAGCTTCAAGATACTATGGTATCAGCTGCTAAGAGTTATTTCCAAACTAAACCTGATGACTTACCTAAAGAAGATGGAGATACAAGAAGTGTTGCTTTAAAGAAATTAATAAGTGATGGTTTTATGGAAGAACCTTCTAAAACATATAAAAATGAAGAACTAGTATGTGATGGTTCAATCACTGTATCAAATAATAATGGATATTATTTATACTCACCTTCTCTTACTTGTGGTAAAGACTTTAAAACTCAATTACTAAAAGATAAAATAATTGATGATTCATTTGTTGATTCTGGTAATGGTTTATATGAAGTTGGAGATGAATATATTTATAAAGGTGAAGTTGATAACAACTATGTTAGATTCCCTGGTCAAAATAAATTATTCAGAATTATAAGAGTTAATGATGATGGAACAATAAGATTAATTGAAACAGAAGGATTAGAAAACATTCAATGGGATAATAGATACAATACAATGAGAACAGCTGCTACTGGTAATAATGATTATGTATTTAATAATTTAAACTCAAGAATTAAAGATGCTGTTAAAGGATATTATAATGATAGTTCTATCTGGCCTGATCAAGTTAAAGCTTATATTATTACTCAAGAATTATGTATAGGTAAAAGAAGCGATGCTGATATAACTAAAGATGGTTCTACAGAATGTGCTGTAAAAATTGATAATCAACAATTAGGATTATTAAATGTATATGAATTCATGCAAGCATCATTAGATAATAATTGTACTTCTACAAGAGCAATACCTTGTAGTAATTATAACTGGTTCAATTCATTCAAAAAGAGAATTTGGACTGTTACAGCTGATGCTGGTGATACTTCAAAAGTATATGTATTATTTAAGAGTATAAGCTCATCAATGTGTAATAACTCATACTCTGCTAATGCAGTATTCAATATATCTGATAAAGTTACTTACGTATCAGGTGATGGAACTGCTGGTAATCCATACGTATTTAGATAAAATAAGAGTACTCAATAATGAGTACTTTTTTGTTGCAATAAAAAAGAAGATATTACTTATCTTCTTTATTTAATAATTCTACAATCTTTTCTTTATCTGTTAATACTTCAGATACTTTACCTTTCTTAAATACAACTAATGTAGTTGATTTAAAGTTAGTATTATTAGCACTCTTAACTACTGTATCTTTATCTTTATTATAGAATTGTTTATTCATTGCATTTGTTAAATCTAACTTATATAAGTTAATCTTTTCATTTGAGAATGATAATGCATTGTTATAAATGTATTTACCATCTATATCAGATTCATCATAAGCTAATACATAATAAATACTATCTTTAATATCAAACATTGTTTTAACTGTTGTTAAAGTATTATCATAGACAGCTTCATTAGTTGTTGTAGTTGTAGGATCTTGATATTTATCTTTAGTTACATATTTACCATTGAAATAGAATAATCCAACTAATAATGCAATTACAATTAATAATACTACTGCAAATGTAATAATCTTAATTGTATCTTCATTTATGTTTTTACTCTTCTTTAATTCTTCAGTATAGAATTCTATTTTTCCATCAGTATTTGTTTTCTTTGTTTGTTTCTTCTTTGCCATATTCTAATCACCTCTTATATTATAGCATATATAAAAGTGGTTTATGCAACCACTTCTACTTTTTTATCCTTTTTTTTGATATTAATTGGTTCTTCAGTTTCCTGAATTAAAATAAGTTGCTTCTCCATATCCTTGATAGCTTGTTCGTTCCTTTTTATTTCTTCGTGTAATAATTCGTTGCGAGTTTCAAACGCTGCGATTAATGAGCTTATGCTCTTTACTTGTTCTTCCATAACTACACCTCACAGTTTTTATATTATAAAGATACACCCTTAAAATTTCAATAATAAGTTATAACTTTTTAAATAAAAAAAGAAATATTTCTATTTCTTTTCAACTACATATAATTTATTATCAACATTTATAATATAGATTTCACCTTCATCATCATATCCTAACTTAGGATTATCATATGTCCAAGATAAATTTACTACATATCCATCATATGTTTGATTTTCTGCATCTATCTTATATTTATTAGGTTTAATACTATCTACTTTAATAGTTTTAACTGTAGGAAGTGTTTGTCTTCTCTTACCTGTAGAATTGTCTTCCATATACTTATATAAAGTATCAGATACATTTAATTTATAATTATCAACTATATTTGGATATACTTCTTCTGCTCCACCTATATCATATTTATTAATCTTAGTATTTAATGTATATAAGTCTATTACAAATAGTTTAGCTATACTCTTAGCATATTCTTCCATATTGATCTTATCAGATTCTAGATTTTTCTTTAATATTTCATATTCAGTCTTATATAACTCTGAATCTAAATCAGATAAAGTAATACCATATTCACCTATACTATTAAGTATTACCGCTTCTTTTGTTTCTACTACTTCTTTCTTATCTTTATTTAAATAAAAGTATATACATACACCAACTACTAATAATACAATAAATACTATTAATAAAAATAATAATACCTTTTTCTTTTTATTACTCTTTGTCTTTGCCATATTATCTTAACCTCTTATTAATTATATAACATATAATTATTATTTTCTATTATTTTACTTGATTAAAGAAAAAATATTTGATATATTATTAATGCAAACAAATGCAGGTGTGGTTCAATGGTAGAATGCGACCTTGCCAAGGTTGAGACGAGGGTCCGATTCCCTTCACTTGCTCCATTTG
>CAMPCD010000028.1 GCA_946643435.1 uncultured bacterium | reverse complement strand
ATAAATCATCTAAATCATTTGTTGTTACTTTTCTAAGTATTAATCTTTCTGTTTCAAATTCTTTCATAACTTCACCTCATTTATTTAATAATTATATATAAAATATTTATAATTCATTTTTAGTAATAGAATAAGAAATTATATCAGAACGTGTTCCATCTGGATCTATTCTTCTTTCTCTTAGAGTTCCATCATATTTCATTCCAACTTTTTGCATAACTCTACCACTTGCAGGATTAGAAGAACGATGATTAGCTGATACTAGATAAAAATCTTGTTCAGTTAATAAATATTCAATTACTCTTCTTAATACTTCAGTAGCATATCCTTTATTCCAATATTTAGAACCATAGCAATATCCTAATGTAATAGTTTTATGTTTAATACTTTTACCTTCTTCACATATACTTCCTATTACTTCATGAGTATCTTTAGTTTCTACAATCCAGTTATAAGAACCATTTTCATATTCAGATATCCACTTACTTATAATAGATTTAGTTTCATCAACATTTTTATGAAGTGGCCAAGATAAGAATTTATTTGTTTCAGGATCTGTTGCCCAGTTATTAAACATACCTTCTGCATCTTCAATTGTAAATTTTCTAAGTATTAATCTTTCTGTTTCTAATGTTTTTGTATTATCCATAATTTCACCTCTTCTAAATTGCTAAATATTATGATAGTAATAACAGTTTTCTATTAAGTCTTTACCACCAATAAATCTTTCTTTTTCTAAAACTAATTCTCCACCCATATGTTCATAAAAGCTTGTGGTAGGATTATCTTTTAAACAATAAATAATCATATCGTTATATCCCATATCTTTTAATTCTTGTTTAGCTTTCTCAAATAATATTTTTCCGTATCCTTTTTTCTTAATCTTATTTAATAAATATAAAGAACATACCTCACCTGAGTTAGGATATTTTTCTTCTCTTGATTTACATACAGCTACAATACCTACAGGTTCATTATTAACATATAATAAGAATCTCTTATAATCTGGTTCTTCTATTTTTGATGTATCAAATCTTTTTTCTAGTCTTTCTACATTTTTATCAAGTTCATTTTTTATTTTATCAAGAAATTCATCTGCCATGATACCTTTATATGTTTCATTCCATGCGTATGTATTAACATATATATAATCATATATATCTTTCTTTTCGATTTCTTTAATTTTATAATCCATATTTATCCCTCATTTATTATTTATTCTTTTGTTTATTTAAAGAAGTATATTTTTCATAAAAGTCTATTACATCTTTTTCTAAGTTTTCATCATCTATATCATGATTACCATGATATTTTTTGAATGTTGAATTAACACCTTCATTTTCATATGACATACGATTTTTATCAAACCTTTCTTGAACATCACTTGATATTTGATCATATATTATATGTGTTTGTTCTAATGAATAGTATCCACCCTTACTAATAATGTAATTACCATTTTCATCTTTAATAAATTTAATCTTACCATTCTCTCTTGCAGGTATTACATTACCTCTTTCATCTTTTAAATTATTACCATTTTCATCTACAGCTACTATAAAAGATGGTCTTGCTGGATCTAATTGATCACTTTCACCTATATAATAAAATTGAGGTATTTGTTTAAATGTTTCTAAGTTTCTTTTTGGTAAATCTTTAAAACCAAGTGGATAATCATATTTAAGTGTTGGATAGATTAGTAATCCACCTGTTCCACCTGCTATAATCATCTTAATTAAATCAGGATGTAAGGCTGCAAAGAAGTTTACCATTTTACTACTTGCAGAATAACCAGTAGCAATTACTTTATAATCTAAATTTAAAGAATATGTTTCATTTATATAATCAATGGCATAATGAATCATAGCTACTATTTGTTTATCTAATCCATCAAATAGATGTAATTCAGATTCATTAAACCCAGAATTACCTTTATGGTATGCTTCTATAGCTTTATCATAGTTTTCATGATATACATCATATCCTAAATAACCTGTATATAATGCTCTACATCTTGGAATAATAGGAATTAACATAGGATTATTATAATCATTAGCTAACTTCTTATACAATGGTGAAAAATACATATTAGTAGCAATATATTCTGCTTCTTCATATGAATCAGAATATGTACCATATAAATTAGTATTATTCTTTATATCTTCATCTAATTGTTTTCTTGTTCCAATTCCTGGTGTAGTACCATTCAATATTAATGTACTATCATTATTAATATTATCAGGAATATTTAAAACAAAACTCATATTAATTCCTGTTTGTTCTTTTTTGAATAATATTTGTACCATAAATCCTCCATGTTAATTACTATAATTTTATCAACTTAATTAATAATTTGAATTTAATCTGTCTTCAATAATATTTTTCTTTTTATCTGTTATTCTTTCTAAATCTTCTATTGTAAATTCAAGTAATTTACCTAAATGATCTAATTCAACTAATACTTGTTTTACTTCATCTTTAGTTGGTACTTCACTTATACTACTTGCGTATTTATAAACATTTATAAATGTATCTACTAAATCATCTTTACTAGATTCAGGGAATTCTTCATCTAATGAAATATTTGTTAAATTACTAAAGTAAAGAGTCATGAATAAACAATCAATATATTCTTCTAATATCTTTTCTTTTTCTCCTGGTCCTTTAATAGACCAATACTTAAAACATTTAGTTTCATTAGCTAGTTCACCTATTTCAACTAATAACTCTAATCTATTCTTTCTTATTATTTCTTTATCATTTGGATATCTAACTACAAATAAATCATCAATATATTTTGTTGTCTTATATATATTAGTTAAATCATACATTTATTACACCTCATTTATTTAATGTCTTCTATATGTTCTACAATAGTTTCAAATATATTAGTTCGATTATCATATGTATCATAATAAGGGATGTTATGTTTCATACAAAAATCATAGTTATGTTTATCTGAAATAGTTATATCACTAAAATGAAGTAATAATCTTTCTCTAGGCCATTCTTTAGTATAGTCTTTATCAGTATCATTATTTTGTATTCCATCAACTATTTCTTCAATAGGTCTACATCCTAAACCTAAACAAATAATAGAATCATTTTCATCTATTAAATCATATAATTCTTCTATTGAACAAAAGTCTCCTTCAACTAATGATGGACATAATAGTATTACATTATTCCAATGAGCATATGTAACTATATGTTTAGGCATTATATTCTTTCTAGCATCACTTCTTCTATTCCCCATATCAAGTTCTGGTTGAGATTCCATAAAACCATTTCTTATTGCTTCAAATGATATTTGATTAAAGAATGGATATCTATTCTTAATAAACTTTGATAAAGTACTTTTACCTGCTCTAGGAACTCCTACTATATATATGTTTTTCATCATATCATCTCCATAAGTAATCTTATATAAAAATTATATCATATTAAAAGATAGTTATTGTCTATAACTATCTTTTATATTTATCTATTTTGATATACTAATGTACAATCACCATTAGCAAACATCATACTTACATTAGGTTTTCTATAATTAGATAATCCTGTCATACCTAATCTAATATATTTAGCACCTTCAGGTATAACTAAACTCTTAACATTACTTCCATTTTGAGAAGAATCATCTATAGCTCTAGCTAAGTATTGTTTATTTGCATCATACCATACAGCATGTCTTACTTGTATTGCACATGAGTTACGTGTATACCAATGATAATCAAAAGTATCTGTAGTATTATGTAATTCAATATATGGTGTAGATATTTCACCCCAACCAATATTAACTTTTACTTCTCCAGAACCAGTATATAACATACCCCATTCAAAATCTTCAAATTGATTTAATTTAGTTTGTCTTGAAGTTATAGGAGTATCTATAATAGTTCTATCAATATTAGCATTTAAGAATTTATATTCTAAATAGAATATTCCTTCTTTAAACCATTTATCATAATCACTACAATATGTCTTATATTGAGAAGAGTTAATACCAAACATTACATATTTTGCTTCTTTAGGTACAACTATTAATTTAGAAGTAAATCCTGGATATCCTTCATTTATAGATTGATCCTTTAAGAAGTTTTTATTAGCATCATAGAAGAATACATAATGTAAGTTTCTTGATTCAGATGCACCATTTGTAAATAAATCTACTTGTAAGAATTGTGTGTTAGGTTCTACTGGAACTAGATTAGATAATATAGTTCCCCATCCATCATATTTATTAGTTACTTCACCTGTAGATTGATTTAATTTACCACATGTAAATTGAGATAAATCATTTATTGTTGTTTTATTCTCTGTTACATATTCTTGTGGATTAAATAATGCGTTCAAATAATCTTGATTAACTGATAAAGCTCTTCTATCTATTAATCTAAAGTCTGAACCATTATCCCATAGATAGATTAATACATTATGTTTTTTAGCTCTAGCAACATAGTTAGATATTACTGTAAATCTAAATGCTGATGGAGAGAATGAACTTGTATTACCAAATTCGCCAATTACTACAGGTAAGTTAGTTCTTGCAGTAAACTTATCTAATTTTTCAAAGTCTGCTTCTACTTTTTGATCCCATGCTGATGGATAAGCATGAACTTGAGCAATTAGTTTATTTGGATAGATATCTGTAGGTACTACAAAACTATCTAATATTGAAGTACTTTTTCCTGATAAGAATGTTTGCAATTGTAATATACGTTTTTCATTATTACCACCTGTACTTCTAACAGTATCTACAAATATTTGATTTAATTCATTCATTTGTGTACCAGCCAATAATGTACACGTTCTTGATACATATGGATTATCTACTTCATTATAAGATTCAAACATCAAATGTTCATCATAATCTTTAAAGTATTCAGCTACTTGAGTCCACATTTGTTTAGCATATTTCTTTGTTCTTTCATATTCAGCACCTTCAGCACCTACTCTTATTACAGCTTTAGAATATCCACTATCAAAGTGAGAGTTAATAACTACATACATATCATTCTTAATAGCATAATCTACTATTTCTTTAACTCTTGCTAAATGTTCTTTTCTAAATACAAAGTTACCATTATCATCATAATAGAAATTAGTTTGATAAGTAACAGGTATTCTTATATTATTAAATCCTAATGATTTAACATATTTAATTAAGTCTTCTGTTACAACTGGATTACCCCAATATGTTTCAGGATTCCAGTAAGATGAAGATTCTTCAAACTTAGATGCATGACTTTCAAATACATTACCTAAGTTCCATCCAATAGATAACTTAGATAATAATTCCCTATTAGTTAAATCTTTCATATTTGTATTATGTTTATAAGGAACATATTTAACAAATGATAATTCATTTCCTTCATCTAATGATTGCATTAAATTTTTAAATAAATATGAAGTATTAGATTCTGATGAATATAATACAAATATATATTTAGTAGTTGCACTATTAAATTTAAATTTGCCATCAGGCATTAATTTAGTTTCTTTAATAGTCTCATTAGCATCATTTTTTTCAATAACTTTCAATCTATATGTTTGTATTTTTGTATGGAATATATAAGTTATATTCTTATCAAATGCTGTTGAAAAATATTTTAAACAATATGAATCAGGGTCATAATAATATTCATTATTAGTCCATCCCATTGCACCTATTTTCCATGTATTTTTATCCATTAAATTAGGCATAACATTTGTAGATTCAGTTTCTTTAAACACATATCCATTTGGAGATATAGATAATTTCATTCCATATTTAAATATTAATTCATATCCATTTGTATATGTCTTCTTAGATAATACACCTAAATCTTTCATATTAATTGAAAGAGCTACACAATCCTTTGGAGTAGTAAATGATACTAAACCAGTTCCACCTTTCCAATCAAATCCAGATTTAATCCAATTACCTTCTTTATTTCTAAATTGTACGTGAATATCTGATCTTGAATCAGTTGTACTAACATAATATGTAGTTTCAGGAACTACTTTATAATAGTTTCTTGAAGCAGCATCATGAGTACCATATGTATATTTTGTACCTGCACCCCAAGCACTTGCATGAGCACCTGGTTTAAAGTTAGCTACATTTAAGAAAGTCTTTTCACTTAAATAAGTTGTAATAGTTGATTGTATTTCAGAGAACTCTTGAGAATTAATATCTTTTAATTCTTCAAATTTAAATTCTCCTTCTTTAAATAATTCATTTAATTCATTAAATGATGAATTAACTTTATTACCTAATTCATTCATCTTATAGAATGATAATAATAAATATTTAGTATTAAAATTCTTAGTAAAAAAGTCTAAACTAGCTATATCAGTTATACCAATATAATTATATTTATCATCATATTCTCTTACTTCCATTCTTAGGAATTCATTAGGTAATGTTACCCTAAATGATTCAGCATCCATCTTAACTAAATATTTTAGAGTCAAATAATTAGAATCATTATCAATTAACATACCATCATTAAATCTACCACTTACAAGTGTCTTTTCATTTATATCTGCACTTGTAGGTAAATGATCTAATAATTCAGGTATTTGAGCTGAGAATACTTTTTTATACATTAACAATCCTACAATTGTTAATACGAATAATAATATAAATACAGTTTTGAATAAACTTGAATTAATTACTCTTTTCATATTACCAGCCCCTTCCTAAAATAAATGGATCTGTTTTACTACCAGTACCTCTTTCAATAGTAGTTAAACTATTAATATATACTGCTGGTCTAATATTATAGAAATTGCTAGCTGCACTTGATTCCATATCTTTACCTGTAGTAAATACTCTATATGCATAGTATTTAGATCCTACAGGAGTCATGGTATATTCAATACCTTTATTTAACCAGTTGTTATTTAAACAACTTGAATTACTCCACCACTTATAAACTGGTGTATTTAAACATACTTGTGTTTTATCTCCACCTACAGCAAATGTATAATCACTTAAATACATTAAACCTAGTTTACCTTGCCATGATAAATTTCTTTCTTCTGTATCATTACATAAAGCTGAATTATTACATACTTTAGGAGAATTATTACTTCTTTCAAAGTTATAGAAATCTATAGCTTTACTATTAACCCATGAGTTAGTTCCATTTGAACCTAACTTATAATTTACATCTACTATAAATTCATTAGCTTCCTTTGTTAATAAACCACATGTATTTAACATCTCTTGATATTTGATATATATTTCAGGTACTTCTTCTCCATTAGCTTTTAATTCATCGATTTTAGCTTTGATTTCTTTTTTAGCTAGTGCACAATCATAGTTTGAAGACAAATTATATATTTCATTTAAATATTTATTTACTTCACTTGTACTATAATTATTTGTACCATATCCTGAATTAATATCAGTATTTGTTGAATCCCATAGATAATTTGTTAAATAATCATCTCTTATCAACTTTAATTTAGGACTAACAGAATCCTTATCTTGTACATTATACATAACTCCAACTATTCTCCATAGTTCGCCATTAAAGGATACATAGTTATTTGGATTCTTACCAATATATCTTAAGTTATTATCTTTAGTATTATCATAAGATAAATCAGGATTACTTGCTAATGATTCAATTACTCTTACAGCTGTATTATCTGGTAAGTTAGTTTTAAATCTACCTGTTATAGTACAACTATCTAGTAATACATAGTTTTCATCTATTTGATTTCCTTCTTCATCAAACCATCCAATGAAAGTACTTTCTTTTCTAGATAGTGTTGGTAATTTACCTATCTTATCTTTATAGTTATAAGTCTTAGTGTATTGTTCAGTTCCATCATTAGGTATAAATGTAACATTCACTACTAATGGTTTAAATACTGCTATGAAGTATAAATTACCTGTTTGATTTTCTATTTTTACATTCTTAGTCAATTCAGATTTAGATCCTGTAGACCAACCTAAGAATTCATATCCATCTTTTATAGGTATTTCAAGTTCAAATTTATCTTCTATACTATAGTATTCTTTTTTATTATTTAAAGTTGAACCATTTAATTCATAAGTAATTGAATATTTAATTGCTTTAAACTCAAATGTTATTTCTGCATCACATGTAGGCATCTCAAATACATTATTAATTAATGAACCATGGTTATAATTAAACTTAACAAAATCATATCCATTTTTATAAGGTATAGATAATTCTATCTTTTGTCCAAAGTAATATTTTTCAATTACTCCATCAATTGTTAAATTAAATTGTTGTCTTTCATATTTATATGAAACTTCATATGATTTATCTTCATTTGATGATTCTATAACATATTGTTTAGGTGAAATATAATTTGTATATTCCTTAATAGGAGCTTTAGTTCCTTTTATTGTTTCAAATTCATATGTTTGAGTATCATCTAATATATAAGTTTTACCATCACTTGCCATCAAATAATAATAAACTGTAAGAGTACTATTTGTTGGTTTTGTTGGTTCTATAGGTTTAACAGGTTCTACAGGTTTATCTGGTTTTGTTTGTTCAACTGGATTAGATATATCAGATTCATTTATTTGAGATTGTTCTGGTTGACTAATAGGATTAACTATTACTTCTGTTTCAGGATTAATCGTAATATTATCAGGCTCTTTATTTCCTTTTGTATTATTTGTTATCCACTTAGCTGTAATTTTTACATCCTTAGCAACATTCAATACAAATGTTTCATTCTTAAATTCTCCACCTGATACTTTATATCCTGCAAATATATAACCATCTCTTTTAGGTTGTCCTATTTGAATAGAACTATTATAATCCATGGTTACTTCTTCTTTATTTTTACCATTTAAAGATCCACCTGCATAATCAATTATTACTTTATAATGATTAGCTTTATAATTAGCAATAACTTTAGTATCTTCAACACCCATGGTAAATTTATTACCATCAATTGTTGATTTCTCACCACTTATTGACCAATTCTCAAAAGTATAACCTACTTTAGTTGGAATATGTAACTCTCTTGAACTTTCATATTCCATGTTAAAAGATTTAGTACCTAATGAATCATCATATAATCCTCCATTAGGATCAACTAATAATTGATATACACCTTTTATATAAATAGCATATAAAGTAGATATATCAGATATTTGATCTTCAATGTTAACAAGATTATTCTTATCTTGGCTCTTAGACCAGCCAACAAAGACGTAACCTTTCTTTTCTTTGACAGGTAAACTAGAATACTTAGCATTCTTAGATACCCTTGTTTTATAAATATTTCCATAATCGTAATATAGTACTACAGCACGATTACTTAATCTGTCATATACAAAAAAGCCCAATATTAAAACTACAATAATTAGTCCTACAATCAAAAATGCCTTATTTTTAGATTTCATAATAACACCATATTCCCCCAAAATCTATTTTCACCATGTATTATATTCGTTTTTTTCTATGTGTCAAATTATTCTTTATCAATAAAAAATATTTAGACAAATAAAAAAAGCAAGATGCCTTGCTTTTTCTACATTTCTTTAAAATATTCTTTTCTTCTAATTAATAAATAAGAAATTACTGTGACTGCAAACAATACAAAAATACCAATATAAAGTTGATTTAATCCTGTTTTAGGATTTTCTTCAACACCTTTAACATAATCAGACCATTCAGCTTCAATTGTTACTGATTCCTTTGGCATGATAAATGTATTTGATCTAATTGTTATTGTTCCATCTTCATTATAAGTTATATCATTTTCAGTAAACTCTATTTTTTCACCTGATGGGGTTACAATTGCTAGTCTTTTTAATTCTAAATCTTTACTAGCTTTTATAGTAAAGTTAATAAGTTCGCCAGGTATAGCACTAGATACTACTTCAATAGATCCACTTCCGGATACTTTAGTATAAATACCATATCTTAGCAATGAATCATCAATAGTTACAACTGGTCTAGCACCAGCACCAACAGCCGAATCACATCCATATTTACTACAGATAAAACCTAATGTATCAACAAAATAAATATAATCTGAAAGATAAGGTCCTCGATTATTGTGAAACCAATTACTTGAGACTTCAGGTACTCCTGTTTTTGTATAATATGATGTACTATATAACCATTCATATCCAGCTGGTAAGTATTCCTTTAAATTTCCTAACACAAAGACATCTTGATATTCACGGTTTCCATTTACGAGTGCTTGTTGATTTTCAAACCAATCTTTAAGAGGTAATGCACTACCAGATACTTTATATACTATATTTTTTAATTCTTTTAATGATATTGCATCTATATTATCTATATTAATATTTCTATCTTTCAAATAATCATCATACATATATAATTGCAATTCAGATTGAATAGTATCATCTGAATCAACATAATACCCATCATATATATCAGTATTATCTCTAAGATCTGGTCCCATAGTAATAAAGATTCCTATTTGTACAGGATCGGGTTTTCCTAATTCATTACCATGCGCTCCTATCGCTAATTCAGATTGATGAACCAAGCTTTTTTCATCACTTACACTTTTATTAGGTATTTCGCCAGCAATTACAAAAGAACTTCTATCACTGACTCTATCAATATCATAACTTTTTGTAAGGTTCATAACTTCTTTATATATTGAAAATTCAGGTTCGTTCATTATATCTCTATTAATAAAAATAGTATGAGCAGTAGTACCAGAATCATAACCATACGTATCAATTAATTGATTATATCTTTCTTGTGACACATCAACATCTATGCGTACTACTCCATTTAATAAGTTATATTTAGCTAACATTCTAGTTTTATTATTTGCTTTATCTATGATATAAAAATGCTCACCAGCACAATTAATTTCATCACCTATATCATTACCAGTTCCTTTTATAACATCACAATGAGCTCCTGTACCAGCTGCAGAAGCATAAAAAGGTATTATTAAAAGTAATAAAAGTAAATATAATTTATTTTTCATATTATCACCTATTCTATTATATTTGTTTAAACTTATCTTCTTTGTTGATTGTTATAAATATACCTAATGCAATAACTAATAACACATTAATTACTAATATATAGTTAATATAACCAGTCTTAGGGTTATCTTCTACACCTTTAACATAATCAGACCATTCAGCTTCAATTGTTACTGATTCTTTTGGCATGATAAATGTATTTGATCTTATAGTTATTGTTCCATCTTCATTATAAGTTATATCATTTTCAGTAAATTCTATTCTTTCACCTGATGGTGTTATAATTGCTAGTTTTCTTAATTCTAAATCTTTATTAGCTTTTATAGTAAAGTTAATTAATTCACCAGGTATAGCACTAGATACTACTTCAATAGTTCCACTTCCAGATACCTTAGTATAAATACCATATCTCAATAATGAATCATCAATAGTTACAACTGGTCTTGAACCTGCACCTATAGCAGTATCACATGCATATTTACTACATAAATACCCTAAAG
>CAMPCD010000027.1 GCA_946643435.1 uncultured bacterium | reverse complement strand
TTTAAATTTGACAGTTATCAATTATAAGAATATAATAGACCGCACATAGAGGAGAAGGGGTTTGTTATATGGAAGAAATTGATATTAAAGAATTTTTTAAGTACGTATTAAAACATATAATATTGGTAATATTAATACCAGTAGTTTTAGTTGCGCTTGTAGTTTTCTACGACAATTCGATTAAGACACCAATGTATTCTACATACTCAACTTTAGTACTTGTTGCATCATCATCTGCTGATACAACAAATGCTACCTTAAACAACAATGATGTAACTTTAAACCAAAAATTAGTAGCAACTTATAGAGAATTTATTAAATCTAACTTAGTATTAGATCAAGTAATTAATAAACTTAATCTAAATACTGATGTACAAGGTTTATCTAAACATGTAAAAGTAGAAGCAATAACTGATACAGTTATTATTAAAATTACTGTTGAAAATTCAGATCCTGCTACAGCTCAAGATATTACAAATACTATTGCTACAGTATTTAGTAAAGAAGTAGTAGATAAATTTGAAATCGATAATGTAGCTATAATAGATACAGCTGCATATCCTGAAAGTGTATCTAATAATACTTTAACTAAAGATATAATCATAGCTTTAGCTGCAGGTTTAGTAGGTACTGTCGGATTATTATTTGTAATATATTATTTCGATGATACAGTTAAGTATCATGAAAACTTGGAAGAAGAAGCAGGTATACCTGTTATAGGTAAGATATTTAAATCAGATAAGAAAACAGATTTATTAGTTGATAAATATCCAAATGATTTAACTAGTGAAGCAATTAGAACTTTAAGAACTAACTTAAGATTCTCAGGAGTAGATAGAAAAGTTAGAACTATAGCTATTACATCTACTAGAGCTGGTGAAGGTAAATCATTTATCTCAGCTAACTTAGCTCAATCATTTGCCTCAACTGGTAAAAAAGTTATCTTAATTGACTGTGACTTACGTAAAGGTAGATTACATAGAATATTTAATTTAGATAATGAATTAGGATTATCTAACTTCTTAATTGATGAAGATAATCATATTACTAAATATTTAAATAAGACATCTATTAATAACTTAACTGTTATAACTAGAGGTATTTGTCCTCCAAATCCATCTGAGTTATTAAATAGTAAACGTAATCAAAGTTTAATAGATAAACTTAAGGATGTATTCGATATTATTATATTCGACTGTCCTCCTTGTAATGGATTATCAGATGCATTAATAGTTGGTACTATAGCTGATGATGTATTAGTTGTATCATCTGAAAATGTAACAACAAAGACTGCTTTAGCCAATGTTAAGAAGTCATTAGAAAATGTTAATGCACACATTACAGGTAATATTTTAAATAACATTGATTTATCTAAAGAAGTATATGGTAAATATTATTACTACTCAAGTGATGGAACAAAGAAGAAGAAACATAAATAATGATAGACATTCATTCACATCTAATATTTGACGTAGATGATGGATCTAGATCATTAGAAGAATCCATCAATATATTATCAATGATGTATGAAGCAGGAGTAACTGATATGATTATTACTCCACATTACATCATTGATAGTAAATATATGAGTAGTAAAGATATTAATGAAGATAAATTAAAACAAATAAAAGAAGAATTAAATAAAAGAAATATAAATATGAATTTATCATTAGGTAATGAAATATTTATAGATAATAAAATATTTGAATATTTAAAAGACAACAAAGTATCTACATTAAATAATACAAATTATATTTTAGTAGAATTACCTATGTCAGGTATATATGAAGGATATCAAGATATATTATATTCATTAGTTCATAAAGGATATAAAGTAATACTTGCTCATCCTGAAAGATATATATCTTTCCAAAAAGATTTTAATAAAGTATATGAAGTATTAGAACTCGGTGTATTATTGCAATCAAATTATGGATCTATCCTAGGAGACTATGGATTAGGATCAAAAAGAATGATTAAACGATTAATGAAAGAAAAATTAATTACTTATATGTCATCTGATATACATAGATTAAGATCATCTAATTTTATAGATAGAGCTAAATCTAAAATGAAGAAATATTATACAGATGAAGAAATAAATAATTTAACTAATAATAATATGAAAGAATTAATCGGTTAATTATAAATAATAGTATTCAGGGGGTGTTGATATGAATGCTGAATTAGCGGTAGATTTACTATCAATTAAATCTAAAACGACAAGTTATTATATATTTATATTCTTTAAAAGAGTATTTGATATAATAGTATCAGTAATAGGATTAATGATATTATTACCTATTATATTAATAGTTAAGATAGCATATCTTATATCTGGCGATAAAGATTCAATATTCTATACTCAAAATAGAATTGGCTTAAATGGTAAAGAGTTTAAAATATATAAATTTAGAACTATGGTACCAAATGCTGATGAGTTATTAGAAGAAATATTAAAGAATCCTTTAAGAAGAAGAGAGTATCAAATTAATAAGAAATTACATAAAGATCCTAGAATGACTAAGGTAGGTAAGTTCTTAAGAGAAACTTCTATTGATGAATTACCTCAAATGCTTAATGTATTTAAAGGTGATATGGCAATAGTAGGCAATAGACCTTATTTACCTAAAGAAAAAAGAGATATGGGATACTATTTTGATAAGATAGTTGAAACTAAACCTGGTATAACAGGTATGTGGCAAACTCATGGTAGATCAAATACTACATTCCAAAGAAGATTGGAAATTGAATCACGATACTCAGATGATTTCAGTATTGCTGATGATTTAACAATTTTTTTAAGAACATTTAAAGTAGTAATTACTAGAGATGGTAGTAAAAATAAGTAAAAATATTTAAGGGGTACTTAATTACATTATATATAAGACACATATAACACCCTATATGTGTCTTTTTGTAAAAAAGAAAGAAGGTGAGGAAATGACAGTTGACATAATATGTCCTTTATATAATGCGGAGCAATATATATATAATTTGGACGTAGCAATTAGAAATCAAAAAGGAGTTAATATTGGTCAAATAAGATATATATTGACTCAGTCTACAGATAACACTCAAAAAATATTAGATAAGTTGGGAATCAATTATAAACTTATTAACAAACAAGATTTTTCTCACAGTCTTGTTAGAGAACAAGAAGCTTATGAAAGTAATGCAGATATTATTTGTTTTGTATCTCAAGATGTTGTTATTGAATCTGATAATTGGTTAAGTAAATTAATACACCCAATTATTATTGGAGAAGCTGATGCAACTTATTCAAGACAAATGACTAAGTTTAATAATATTGAAAAGTATACAAGGGAACATAATTATCCTGATGTATCTATTATTAAGACAAAAGAAGATATTGTTAATATGGGGTTAAAAACATTTTTCTTTAGTGATGCATCCGGAGCTATTAAAAGAGATACATTTGTTAAGTTAGGCGGATATGATCATAAGAATTTACCAATATCTGAGGATATGTATTTTGCATATAAATTAATAATGAATGGATATAGTATTAAATATTGCTCTGATTCTATAGTGTATCATTCGCACGAATTTACTTTAAAAGAATTATATGATAGATATAAGTTGACTGGAAATTTTTTCAAACAAAATGACTATTTGGATAAATTTAAGACAACATCTGCTGGCAAAGAATTGGCTATGTATATTTGGAAAAGAATAAGGGAAGAAAAGAGATTTGATTTAATGTTGAGATTTCCTTTCGATATGGCTGCAAGACTACTAGGTATGAAAGCTGGTAAGAGATAATGGCAAGAGAATATAAAATATCAGTTGCCATGGCAATATATAATGGTGAAAAGTTTATTAAAGAACAACTTGAATCTATTATAAAGCAATTAGATAAGAACGACGAAGTTATAATATCTGATGATGGGTCAACAGATAATACTATATCTATAATAAATTCTATTAATGATAAAAGAATTAAAATTATAGAGGGCCCACATAATGGAGTTAAACAAAATTTTGCAAATGCTATTGCTAACTGCAGTGGTAAATACATATTTTTATCTGATCAAGATGATATATGGGAACCAAACAAAGTTGATAACATTTTAAATATGTTTAATAACAGCAATGCTACTTGTATCATTCATGATTGTTTAGTTTTTGATTCTGAATCTAAAAATACAATTTCGGATTCATTCTACATATTAAGAAAATCAAAATCAGGAATAGTTAAGAATATTATTAAAAATTCTTATATTGGATGTTGTATGGCATTTAATTCTAATATTAAGAATCAAATATTACCAATTCCGAATAATATTGAGATGCATGATCAATGGATAGGTATTATTAGTGAAAAATATGGCAAGTCAGTATTTATAAAAGATAAGTTAATTAAGTATAGACGACATGATAACAATTTATCTAGTATGAAACATCATTCTATATTTAAAATGATTAAAAATCGTATAGTACTAATATTTGAATTTGTTAAAAGATAAGAAATAAAAAGGAAGTGATACTTATGGAAAAGAATCAATCTATATTTAATATTCTATTTTATATAGGATATTTTTGCTTGATTATTAATTCTATGTTTTATAGAATTATTGGATTTGAAAAAATATCCTTCCTTTTTAGTATTACTTCATATATTGTTTTATCTTTTGTAATTTTGTTATCTTTTAACAAGGTCAGTAAAAAATACATTTTGTTTGTGCTGTTCTCGATAATTGCGTGTCTGATTTCTTCAAGGCTCACTGGTAACTATCTGCCATTAAGGTTTATCTTTGTTATTTTAGCTTCTAAAAACGTTGAGTTTAAAAAAATCGTAAAGAATGATATGCTTGTTAGGATTGCATTGATGATAATTGTAGTTTTATGTCATTACGCTGGCATCACTAATGATTACATCCTTTATAGAAGTGATGAAACTATTAGAAATTCAATGGGATTCTCACATCCAAATATTTTTAGTTTTCATTTGTTAATGATTACATTGGAATTTTTTTACTTAAAATATACTAACAATAGAAGGAATAAGCTTAGTGATTATTTATTGTTAATTGTGGTTTTAATCATTATGAATGTTTGCTCAGATAGTAGATCTAGTATGCTTGCTTTATTTGTTTTTGGTATTTTGTTCTTTTTTAGGGATGCTATTTATAAATATTCTAGTAAACATAAATCTATATTATTTATATTTGGATTCTTGTTTATAGGTTTTACTATTGTATCTATCTTATGTACGATATTCTATAGTCCAAGCAATTCATTTTTATATAGTTTGGATAAAATAACTAGTTATAGATTATATTATAGTAATTATTTTTACAACACTTATGGTTTTTCGTTGTTAGGCCAAAAGGTTGTTACTATTTCTACTGAATATGCAATGTTGAACGGAGTTAATGCTTTAGTATTAGACAATGTCTATATTCAATTGTTAGTAAGATACGGTGTTCTTGTTTATTCAATTTTTGCCATCATGTTTATAAAAAGTTCTTACTATGCGTTTAAAGAAAGAAATATGTATATGTTTATTATAATTATTGTACTAGTATTGTTTGGATTGATGGAATCACAAATATTAATTATAGAGACTTGTCCATTTTTAATCTATTTTAATAATGTAGTTTATTTAAAGAAGGCGGTGAATGAGGATGAATAATGAAGTAGTAGAAGAATTAGTTAAAAACTATAAAGAAGTTATTAACTCTAAGGAATATATTACAGGCAGAACGGTATTAAAATTTAAGTATTATCTAAAACGACTAAAGTTTATAACATTAATTAAGTTAGTTATTAATAGCTTCTTCAAGAAAAAATATGTATTTAAAAGAGACAATAATTCTAATAAAGAATTGTTTGTAGATAATGAAAAGAATACATTAAAAATATATGATAATTCAAAGATAGCAGTTTACACAGTAATCATAGGAAATTATGATAATCTTATACAACCATTATATAAATCAGATAATATTGATTATTATGTTATTAGTGATCATAAGATCAATAATCTTGGTAAATGGAAATGGATTGATGCTAAAAAATATCTTCCTAATTATCAATTGACAAATGTTAAAAAAGCTAGATTTTTAAAAACTCATCCTCATTTGATATTTCCAAACTATAAATATTCAATATTTATTGATGGAAACATTAGTGTTGTTTCTAACATAGAAGAGTTAATAACAAAGATAAATGTAAACACAGGAATTGCTATTCATTTACATCCACTTAGAGACTGTATTTACAAGGAAGCAATTGCGTGTAAGTATACAAAAAAAGGCAATTATAAAATTATCAAAAATCAAATGAATACATATAGAAGTTTAGGAATGCCTTCAAATTTTGGCTTATTTGAAACAGCTGTTGTAGCTAGAGAACACAATAATAAAGTGTGTATAGATATAATGGAAGAATGGTGGAATGAAATCTATAATGTTAGTGAAAGAGATCAATTATCTTTTACTTATGTATTATGGAAAAAAGGATTCACAGCTAATGATGTAGGTGTTTTATTTGAAAGTATAACAGCAAACCCTAAAATATTATTGATTAATCATATTCAAATTTATAATAAGTAGAAAGGAAATGGTACATATGAGCTCAGTTAAAAAGAATTTTGTATATAATTTAATATATCAATTATTGTTACTTGTTTTCCCATTAATTACTGTTCCATATGTATCAAGAGTACTTGGAACAGATGGAGTAGGTATTTATTCATATACTTATTCTATTATAAGTTATTTCATGTTAATAACATTACTTGGTATTGAGAATCATGGTAATAGATCAATAGCAAAAGCTAGAGATGATAAAGAAAAATTATCTAAGACATTCTTTAGTATATATTCTATTCAATTCATATCAGGTATATTAATGATATTAATATATTCATGTTATATGATATTTATTAATAAACAATTTACTAGTGTAGCATGGGCTCAAATATTATACTTAATATCTGCATTAGTAGATGTTAACTGGTTCTTCTTTGGATTAGAAGAATTTAAGATAACAATAACAAGAAGTACAATTGTTAAAGTATTAACTTTAATATTAATTTTCTGTTTTGTTAAGAATACTAATGATGTTTTATTATATACATTAATCATGGCTGGATCAACATTGTTATCACAATTATTAATTATACCATTCTTAATAAATAGAATTAAGTTTGTTAAGATTCATATCAAAGATATAACTCAACATTTAAAGTATGTACTAATCTTATTTATACCTGTTGTTGCAAAAAGTATATATAGAGTGATGGATAAAATCATGCTAGGTATGATGTCTAGTGTTACTCATGTTGGTTTATATGAACAAGCAGATAAAATAATACTAGTTCCATGTGCAGTCATTAATGCACTAGGTGTAGTAATGTTACCGAGAATATCTAATCTTGTTGCTAATAATAAAAAAGATGCTGTACTAAAATACATTGAAAAATCAATCAAATTTGTAATGTTCTTATCATTCCCTATGTGTTTAGGAATGATAGCAGTAGCAGACAACTTTGTTCCTTTATTCTTAGGCCCATCTTTTAATGGATCTATTATACTTGTTAAATTTATGAGTATAACAATGTTATTCTTATCATTTGCAAATGTATTAAGAACTCAATTCTTAATACCATATGAAAAAGATAATATTTATGTTATTTCCATAGTATTAGCTGCAGTTGTTAATTTTATTTGTAATATAATATTTATTCCTAAATTAGCATCAACAGGAGCTATGATTGGAACAATTGCTGCCGAGTTTATGGTAATGTTTATTCAAATGATTGGATTAAGAAAACATTTACCAATTAAACAATATTTAATAGACACTATTGAATTTATGATTAAAGCATTAATAATGTTTGTATTAATAATGGCTATAGGTTATATTCAATTAAATAGCGTTTTATTAATAGGATTACAAATAATTACTGGAGTAATGATTTATTCAGCATTGAATTATAAATACATATTATCATTACTTAATATAAAAAAATAATTAGTGGAGGGTATTATGAGTAAGAAGAGAAAAACAAATGTTAAAAATATAGTTCTTAATATTATTAAGTGTATTATACTTTTAATCACATTAGGTGCATCTTCTGTTTTAACATATAAATTGATTGAAATGAATATAATACCAACATTCTATATAGCAATTATTATAGCTGTATTAATTTTATTGAATTATATAATTGGAACAGTATTATTCTTTAGTAAGAAAATCATACTAATAATAGGAGCGTTATTATTATCAGTTGCTATTGTTGGTATAAGTATTATTGGAGTATTACATAGTGATAAAATAACAAATATATTGGATAAAGCATTCGACAATATCGAATATGAAACATCAACATATTCAGTTGTCGTATTAAACAATAGTAAGTATAAATCAATAGAAGATATACAAAATAAAAAGGTTGGATATTTAACTATTGATGATAAAGTTGATCATACTAATATTTTACTTGAAAAAGTAGAAGCTAATTTAGTTGAGTTTAATGATACAAATTCTATGTATGAAAAATTAACTAAGAAAAAAATAGATTCTATGTTAATTAATAATGTGTTTTTAGAATTTTTAGAGGATCAAGACGAATCAATTGAAACTAAAGTTAGAGTTATTTATACATTTGAAATAACTGAAGAAATTAAAAAAGAAAAGAAAAAACAAAAAAATGATTTAAGTGCAGTTAATATTTTATTTACTGGTAGTGATGCAAGAAGTACAACTAAAATATATAATAAGACAAGATCAGATGTTAATATGATAATGACTATTAATCCATCTAATCATGAAATATTATTAACATCTATACCTAGAGATTACTATGTACAATTACATGGTAAGACAGGATTAAGAGATAAGTTAACTCATTCAGGCATATATGGTGTTAATATGACTAAACAAACTATAGAAGATTTTATGAATATTAAAATTGACTATGTAGTTAAAGTTGGATTTGGTACAGTTATTAATGTTGTAGATATGATTGGTGGAATAGATATTGAAGCTGATCAAGATGTATATACTAGATGTTCTGATGGTGGAGCTGTAAGAACTCAAATAAAAAAAGGTTGGAATCATTTAACTGGTGCTCAAGCATTATCATATGCTAGAGAAAGAAAAGGTTATAAGAATGGTGATAACCATAGAGTACAAAATCAACAACAAGTAATTGAAGCAATATTCACTAAAGTAATATCTGATAAATCATTATTAAATAATTATGAAAATGTATTAAATTCATTATCATCATTATATGTAACTGATATACCAGCATCATTTATTAAAAATATTGTTAAGAATCAAATAAGTGATATGAAATCATGGAAGATATCTAAACAACAATTAACTGGTACTGGAAGAACTGGTGTAGAAACTTATTCAATGCCTGGTTGGAAGTTATGGGTAATGGAACCTAATCAATCATCTATTAATAAGAATTCTAAAAATATAAATGATATGATAAATGGTAAAACATTAAATGAATTAAATTTAAAGTAAAAAGTAGCTATTAAAGTTACTTTTTTCTTACATAAAAATTATTTTTATGATATGATTATCAAGTCGATTTTAAATGGTTTAATTGGAAACTTTATTTTATATAATGAACAACACATTTAAATATATAAGAAAGGAGTATAATTATGCCAACAACTAAAAAAGAACATATTGTATATGGTATTATAATGGTTATAGTTATGGTATATGGAATGATATGTTATAACATATCTATCAATACTGGAGGATTAAATAATCAAGTATTCTTATATGCATTAGGAGATTTAATATATATGGCACCTATAGCTTTTATAATTGAATCATTACTTGTATCTAAGATAGCAGAAAAGAATGCAATGAAGATTATTACACCAAAAGAAAATACTATGTTATTTATTATAGCTATGTCATCTTGTACAGTTATGTTAATGTGTCCTATCATGAGTTTTATTGCAACAATTATTCACCATGGTATTAATATTGATTTTATATCTAATTGGATTCAAGCTATTATATTAAACTTTCCAATGGCTTTATTCTATCAATTATTTTTTGCAGGACCATTAGTAAGATTTATATTTAATAAATTATTTAATAAATAGAAGTTATAAAAAAACTTCTATTTTTTTGTCGAGATTTTATATACCAATCTTGTATATATATATTAGAAGGTCTAATAAAAGGAAGGAGGTATATAAATGAAATTAGATAAAAAATATTATATATTAATTGGTATAATAGTTGCTTTAATAATAGGTGTATTTAGTATTACTAATATGTATCAAGAAAAAGATACTCCTAGTATTTCTTTAGTTGAAGAAGAAACAACTATAGTAGAAGAATCTATTAATACTTTCTATGTAGATATAAAAGGTTCAGTTAATAAACCAGGAGTATATAAAGTAGATGATCAAATGATAGTTAATGATTTGATAAAGTTAGCTGGAGGATTAACAAAGAATGCTTATACTAAAAATATTAACTTAGCTACTAAATTAAAAGAAGGTATGGTTGTATATGTATATAGTAAGAATGAATTAACTAATACTACTAGTACTACAACTATCTTAAATGATGCATATTATTCATATGAACCAACTACAACTTCAAGTGAAGTAAAAGTATCAGGTAAAGTAAATATCAATACTGCAACTAAAGAAGAACTCATGACAGTTTCAGGCATAGGAGAATCTAAAGCAATAGCTATTATAGATTATAGAAAGAATAATAAATTTAATTCTATAGAAGATATCAAGAATGTATCAGGAATAGGAGAATCATTATTTGCTAAGATTAAAGAGTATATTACAGTATAGTAATTATATATTATATTTATTCTTAATAATAATCATTATATCTATTATAAGATGTAATATTCCTATTACATCTAATTATTCTATAAATGATAATATCATTGAAGGAATTATTGTTGATAAAAAAGTATATGAAGATAAAATATCATTCATAGTTAAAGGAAAAGAAAAAGTAAAATGTACATACTATGATTCTATTGATATCAATCTTGGAGATAAAGTTAAAGTATTTGGTAAGTTAAGTATTCCTATGAATAATACTATTCCAAATACTTTTAATTATAAAAATTATTTATATTATAATCACATCAACTTTGTTATGACTGTTGATAAGATAGAAGTTATAAACAGTAGCAATAATCTTTTATATATTATTAAGAATAATTTAATCAATTATATTAATAGTTTTAAATCAAAAGGGTATTTATCAACTTTTATAATTGGTGATAAATCATTATTAAATGATGGAGTATATGAACAATATCAAGAATTAGGTGTATCACATATATTTGCTATATCTGGTATGCATATATCAATATTGAGTTTAATAATATTAAAGATACTTAGTAAGTTAAAAGATAATACTAAATATATGATAGTAATATCATTCTTACTTATTTATATTTTTATTACAAATTATTCTCCTTCAGTAATAAGATCAGTAGTCTTCTTTATATGTATATATCTTAATAGAAGATTTGATTTTGATTTAGATAATACTAAAGTATTTTATATAGCAATCATGTTAATACTTTTGATTAACCCTTTCTTTCTATATAATGTTGGTTTCTTATATTCATCCATTATTAGTTATTCACTTATTAATTATTCTTATATTATTAAAGGAAATAAAATAGTTAAATTATTGAAGATATCAATATTTGCTATGTTAGTATCTTTACCAATTACTATTAATACTAATTATGAAATAAATATATTAAGTATATTTAATAACTTAATATTTATTCCACTTGTTA
>CAMPCD010000026.1 GCA_946643435.1 uncultured bacterium | reverse complement strand
AAACATTAGATTCAAATGTACAAGTACCTGTACAAACTGATTTAGGTGTATTTGGTCCATCATGGATGCAAGAACAAGCTCAAAGTATAGCAGAAGCTAAACTTGATGATGCTGGTACTGTAGAACAACCTCAAGAAGAAATTGATAATGTTAATGCTCAAACAGTAGAAGCAAATAATGCAGTTTCTAAACAAACAGCAATCCATAATGAATATTTAAAGATGGCTGACAATGATGAAGAAAAAGAACCAATTGGAACAGTAACTCAAGAACCAGTTGAAGAACAACCAACTACAACTGTAACTGAAGAATTTGTTCCTGTTATTCCTTCATTAGATGATTTAGCAGATAATAAAGAAGAAGAGGAACCTGTAGTTGATGAAGAACCTGCAGAAGCAACTGTAGTTGATGAAATTCCTCAAGAAGTTACTCCTGAAGTACAAGTTGAGGAAGTTCCAGTTGAAACACCAGTTGTACCTTCTGAAGTAGAACAAGAACAAGCTGGTATTGATGTAAGTAACTTTGAAGACTTATTAACTGAATCAGCACCAGTTATTAATGAAGAACAAAAAGAATTACAAGTAATAGATGTTAATAAACCAAAAGAAAATTTACAAGAAGATATAAATAAAGTAAATGAACAAGCAAATGAGACTGTTGCAGAAGTAAAAGAAGAAACTCAAGGTAATAATATACCAAACTTAGAAGATTTGAAAATTGAACCAGCACCAGTTATTGAAGAAGAGCAAAAAGAATTACAAGTAATAGATGTTAATAGACCTCAAGAAACTGTACAAACTCAAGAGGAAGTTGATGATGAAGAAGAAAATAAAATGTTTAATACAGGTGCTTACCAATTAAATGAGATTAAAACAACTTCTTTAAATGATTCAGAAGTAACATCTGTTGTTACTGCTCCTCCAAGAGGTGCAACAATGGATCCTCAAGAAATGGCTTTAACATTAGGTGCATTCCAAGATTGTTTAAGTGTAGATGATGCATTAACTGATATCACTAATGAAAATGGTGAAAAGGTTACTATAATTGATTATTTAAAATCTCATCATGCTGAAGAGTTATTAAATAAGACTATAGATACAAATGATACTCCTAATATGTCTGGAAAAGATTATATTAAGCTTATCTTAGTACCATTATTAAAACAAGGAAGACAATATGATCAAATCAATACAGTCCAAATTGTTGAAATGGCAGAACAACAACCTCAAAAAGTTGAAGCAAAAAAACAAGGATTCTTTAAAGGATTATTCCATAGAAAATAATACATTCAATATTTGAATGTATTTTTTTATATATGATATAATTAATTAAGGTGATTATATGAATTATAAAGGTAAACAACTTAGATTATTTCCAACAGACTATGTACTTTTAGATATAGAAACAACAGGTTTTAAACCTGGGGATTCGGAAATAACTGAAATAGCTGCATATAAAGTTAAAGATAATAAAGTAATAGATACTTTTTCATCTTTAATTAAAATAAATAAACAAGTACCACCTAATATTGTTGAGATTACACATATTACTGATGATATGTTAAAAGATCAACCTCCAATAGAAGTAGTACTTAAAGAATTTAAAGAATTCTTAGGTGATAGTATAATCATGGGACATAATGTCACATTTGATATAGACTTTTTAACTCATTATTCTTATGAATGTTTTGGTGAGTATATAACAAATGACTATGTAGATACTTTAACGTTAGCTAGAAAGTATTTACCTCATTTAAATCATCATAAATTACAAACTTTATCTGAATACTATAATCTTGATATTGAAGGTGAACATAGAGCTTTAAAAGATGTTGATTTAACTTATCAAGTATATAACAAGTTAAAGGAAATAGCTGATGAAGGAATCAATACTATATAAGCTACTAAGGCCAATAGCTAAGCTATATGTCAAAGTATTTATAAGACCAAAATACTATGGTCTTGAAAATATACCTAAAGAAGGTAAAACTTTATTAGTTGGTACTCACTTAAATACAACAGATTCATTATTACTTATGAGTACAACTAGAAGACCAATTCATTTTCTTGCTAAAAAAGAACTATGGGAATTCCCTAAAGTCTTAATCATGGGTCATATGGGCTTAATTAAGGTTGATAGGAATAATAAGAGTCCACAAAGTTTAATAGAAGCAAGAAAGTATTTAGAAGATGATAAAGTAGTATTAATATTCCCTGAAGGAACATTAGAAAAAGATGATAAGAAAATATTACCTATGAAGATAGGTGCATTTAAACTAGCATATGATACAAATACTCCAATTATACCTTTTGCTATAAAAGGTACATATTATAAAAAAGGATTATCAATTAAATTTGGTAAACCTTATTATGTATCTAGTGATTTAGATAAAGAAAGAGATAAGTTTATAGAAGTTATAAAAGACTTAAGGAAGTGATTAAATGAAGACTCCATTATTATATAAGATAGGTAAAACTATACTAGGTCCTATATTTATGTGGTACTACAATCCTAAAGTAATTAATAAAGAAGTATTAAATACTGAAGGACCTGTATTAATTGTAGGTAATCATAAACACTTATATGATCAATGTATGACTATTGTAGTATGTAAAAGATTTATTAAATATATGGCTAAAAAAGAATATTTTGATTCTTGGAAAACAAGATGGTTCTTTAAAAGTGTAGGTTGTATACCTGTTAATAGATCTATTAAAGATAACAATGCTACATCCTTAGCATTAGAACATTTAAACAATGGTGGAGCTATTGGTTTATTTCCTGAAGGAACAAGAAATAAAACAGATAAATTCTTACTTGATTTTAAATATGGTACAGTAAGCATGGCATCTAAAACAAGAGCTACTATTATTCCTTTTGGGATAACAGGTGATTATAAATTTAGATCTAAGAATTTAACTATAAGATATGGTAAACCTTTTAAAGTCGGTTCTATGGATTTAGAAGAAGCTAATAAAAAGCTCTATAATGAAGTTAAGAAATTAATGGAACAAAACTTAAAAGAAGAAAAGAACAAATAATATGATATAATTATATTATTGGGAGGATAGGATATGGGTTTATTTGACTTTAGACTATTAAGTTTCATTGGTATTAAAATACCTCCTAAAGCTCCATGGAAGAAATACTATGATAAGAAGTACATGAAGATTAGGCTTAAAGATGAAAATATATACCAATATTTATTGAGAAAAATAGAAAAACATAATTATTATGATAATGTAGCATTAAGTTACTTTGGTACACGTATTAGATATAAAGACTTTATTAAAAAAGTAGATAAGATAGCTGATAAATTCTTAGCATTAGGTGTTAAGAAGTTTGATATAGTTACTATCTTATCAGCTAATACACCTGAAGCTATTATGTCTTTTTATGCGCTTAATAAAATAGGTGCAGTAGCTAATATGTTACATCCTTTATTATCACAAAATGAAATAAAGGAAGCGTTAAATACATATGATACAAAGTATTTAATGGCTTTAGATATAACTTTAAAGAATGTTGATAAAGTAATAAATAATACTAAAGTAGAAAGAGTAATAGTATTAAGTCCATCAGACTCTATGAATATATTCTTAAAACTTGGTTATTTATTAATGAATGTTAATAAAAGGTATAGAATTCCTTTAAATCCTCATAAATACATGAGTTGGAATAGATTCATGCATTTAAGAACTTATGAAGATATTTATTATGATAAAACACCAATGAAAGATGAACCTGCATTAATACTACAATCAGGTGGTTCTACAGGTACACCTAAAGGTATAGTTTTATCAAATGGTAATATAAATGCTGCTACTATATCAGTATTAAATAGATTAAGAGATCTAGGACCTGATGATAAGATATTAGGTATAATGCCTATATTCCATGGGTTTGGACTAGAAGTATCTATAAATGATGTTTTATGTTTTGGTGGAGAAGTAGCAGTAATACCAACATTTAAAGCAAATAAATTCCATGAATTATTAATTAAACAAAAACCTACAGTATTAGTTGGTGTTCCAACATTATTTGAAGCATTAACTAAGAATAAACATATGGATAATGTTGACTTATCAAATATTAAATATGTTATATCAGGTGGAGATTCATTAAATAAGAAGAGAGTAGAAGATATTAATACTTTCTTACATCAACATGGATCAAGAACCAATATGACTCAAGGATATGGTTTAACTGAAGCAGTTGCTGCTACATGTTTAGACATGAGAGATTTACCTCATCCTGGAACAATAGGTATACCATTACCAGGAATATATATGGGTATATTTGAACCAAATACAGATAACCAATTAAGTGCAAATGAAGAAGGTGAAATCTGTGTATGTGGTCCAACAGTTATGCTTGGATATTATAACAATGAAGCCGAAACAAATCTTACTCTTAAACATCATCGTGATGGTAATATATGGTTACATACAGGTGACATTGGTACCATGGATGAAGATGGTGTAATAACTTATAAACAAAGATTAAAAAGAATGATTATTACATCAGGTTTTAATGTATATCCTTCACAAATAGAAGAAGTGTTAGAAAAACATGATGCTATAGAAGCAGCATCTGTAATTGGTATACCACATCCATATAAGATGGAAGTACCTAAAGCCTTTATAGTACTTAAAAAAGGTTATAAATTAACAGATGAACTAAGAGAAGATTTAATTAAACATTGTAAAAAGAATTTAGCTGCTTATTCAGTACCTAAAGAATTTGAAGAAATGGATAAACTTCCTAAAACATTAGTAGGTAAAGTAGATTTTAAATTATTAAAAGAAAAAGCAGTCAAGGAAATGAGGGACTTAAATGGCAAGAATTAATTCAAAGAGAATAAAAGTAGGTGGAATGACTCAATTATGTATTGATCTTAAACCTAGAAGAACTGACTGTGATGTATTTATTAATTCACCAATAGATGTAACTGAAACAGTTAAATATATAGATAATAGAAAGAAAGATGGAGAATATATAACATATTTCCATGCCTTCTTATTAGCTATAGCTAAGACTATTTATAATAGACCTAAGTTAAATAGATTTGTTAAGAATAGACATATGTATGAACATACTACTGTATCTATTTCATTTGTAGCTAAAGTAGAATTTGAAGATGATTCAGAAGAAGTAATGATAATAATAGATGTTGCTCCTGAAGATAATATTAATACTATCTCTAAAAAGATTGGAGATAAGATTCAAGAATTAAGAAATAAAGAATTAAAGATGGATGGCGCAAATGCTGCTATGGAAATATTAGGAGCATTACCAAATCCTATAAGAGTTCCTTTAATAGGATTCTTAAAATGGACTGATGAAAAAGGTATATTACCTAAAGGTCTACAAGAAGATAATTTATATTATTCTTCTGCAATAGTTACTGATATAGGTAGTTTAAAATCAGATAGTATTCATCATAATAATACAGACTTTGGTACAGCTTCATCTATCATGGCAATTGGTGAAATAAGAGATGATTTAAAAGTAGTTGATGGTAAACCTAAAGTATATAAAGCTTGTAAGTTTGGTATTAACTTTGATGAAAGAGTAGCCGATGGATTCTATATGATTAAAGCTTATAAGATATTAGAGTATATATTAGCTAATCCTAAATTATTAGAAGGAAGAGCTGATGAAATTATTGAAATAGATAATAAAAAATAATATAATGATTTTAAGAAAAAGAATAAAGGGATAAGAAGAGGTTGAACTAGGTTCAGCTTCTTTTTATTTAGGTGACATTATGGCAGCAATTGATATTTCAAACATATACGTAGGATTAGAACATTTTAAAGCACGTGAAGATGGTGTTTTATGTGAGTTTTATGAACTTTCTACTTATTATTTAGAAGTTTTTTATGAAAGTGAAAGAAATGCAAGGTATGTATTCTATAACTGGGAAACAGAAGAGGAAATATATATGGATTCTCATGGTAATGTATTGAATTGGTGTGATAGTCCAAAAGAGGAGATATATTCTGTAACAGAAATACATTCACTTAAAGAAATTATTGATGCATTCCTATTTCATATGAAAACAATGAAAGTTGAAACTGCTGATTCTTTAATAGATTTTAGAAATATACAAAAACTATTAAATGAATCAAATGATACTAATCCTCCAAATGTAGATGCGAGTGATGCTATAAGAATAGCTGGAATGGCAAAGTATCTTTATACTTTAGGATTTGGCGATCCTATAGCTAAAGAGTCAAGTGCAAAATGTGTTATTAAATTTTTGAATGGGAGGTAAGAATATGGAAATGCAAGAATTTAATTTAGAAAGATTAAACAACAAAAGAGAAAGAATGGGATATCATAAGATTGAATTATCTAGAACATCTTATAGAAAACCAATAATTGTAAATGATAGATTAGTTGATGCTAATGGTAATCCTATTGGTACTAAAGGTGATATGTTCTTCAAAAAGACATTAGATTATATCTTACAAGATGGATGCATGGATAATTATCCTAGACCAGTATATAAAGATAGATTTGAAGATGCTAAATATGATGAAGAAAATGGAATATTAATACCTAAAGATGGTAAAGAAATAAAACTAGATGCTAGTCAAATAGTAGTACCATTTGATGGATATATGGAATTACAAACTAAAGCACATACTTTATCTGTTAATAAAGGTTGTAATATTACATATGATTTATCTAAAGGTGAATCACCTGTTTCAACTTTAAGACCTTTAGCTTTTACTAATGGTGTAGCTGAGATAGAATGGATTTATTTGTTACAAAGTAATGATTTAGTTGACTTTGATAGATTACTTGGAAAGGATACTTGGGATAAAGATCATAAAATCCATAACTGGTGGTTGGAATGGGCAATAATAGATGATCTTGGTAATTATGTATTAAATGAAAAAGGAAATCCAATTATAGGAAAAACTTATGGAGGAACAGTAGGTCCAAGAGATATGACTAATGTTGAAGTAATTAGTCAATTAATAGATGATAGAAAACGTGATGGAAGAAGAATCATGATTTCATTATGGCAAATAGATGACTATAAAGAACCACATGGTTTAAAGCCATGCGCATTCTGTACAATATGGAATGTTAGACGTGGATGGGATGGAGTAAATTATTTGGATGTAACGTTAATTCAAAGATCATCTGATTTCTGTACAGCTTCTGTAATTAATCAAACTCAATATGTAGCATTCCAAAAAATGATTGCTGCAGCAACAGGTTTAACTCCAGGATATTTCACATGGAATCCAGTAAATGTTCAAATCTATGATAGACATTTAGAACAAGCCATGACTTTATTGGATAGAGATCCATTCGACTGTGAAGCAACAATAGAATTAAAAGATGAGCATAGAAAATGGGAAGATGAAACAGTTGATAATGTTTATATCAAAGATTATCCAAGAGAAGATATTAAGAAAAAGAATTATCAATTAAAATTCCCTATAGGTGTATAATCCTTGATTAGATAATATTTTTATGATAGTATAATCAGCATAAATAGAGGGGTTAATATGGGCAAATATAAGTACTACGATCAAAATTTAATAAGTGAAATTGTTTATTATATTAAAGGACAACATTTAGATAAGGCATATCAAAAAGTAGAAGAATATATAGAAAGATATCCTAAAGATAGACTAGGCCAATTATATAAAGCTGAAATACTATCATTATCAGGTCAACATGAAGAAGCAGCAGAGTTAGCTGATTACATAATGTCTTTAGGTGCTTTCCATGATGTTAAGAGTAAAGTTACTGCTTATACTGTATATGGTAATATACTACATGCTATAGGTAGAGATAGAGAATCTATAGCAGCTTATAGAACAGCTATAGATACAGAAACATTTGGTGCAGCTATGCATCCTGTTAAAGCTAAAGCTGGTCTTATAAATGTTTATATTAATCAAAATAGATTAGATGATGCATTAAAAGAAATAGCATCTGCTATGGAAAGTAATATATACGTATTTGATCTTCAAATAGCAGTTATTTATTCTAGACAAGGTAAATATTTAGAAGCTATTGAAGTATTAGATAAATTAGGTGAAAAAGAACGTAATTCAAATACCGCTAATAGAGTATATGGACAATGTTATTTTAATTTAGGTGAATATGATAAAGCTATTAAGCATTATAAGAGAGTAGTTACTCTTAAAGCAGCTAATTATACAAAAATATTACCTGATTTAATTGATTGTTATATGCGTAAGGGTGAAAAAGAAGTAGCATATCAATATGCTAAACAAGCATATGATTTAGGTATTGAAACAGATACTATTGTATCTTTAATGGATACAAATAGACCAACTAAGGATGTAAAAAAAGAATTAGTAAAACATTTAGCTTTATTTGGTATACCTGATCTAGGACCAGGTCACAAGTTTAAAATGAGTTTCTTAAATAATTTTAAATCTGAACCAATAAAAGATGATGAAGATACTCCTATGGATACAAATGAAGAAACTGGACCAAAGAAAGTTAGAAAACCACTAACACCAAAAGAAAAATTTATTTTAAAATATGGATATAGATAACACCAAAGAAAGAGGGAACAACAATGGCAGATATGTATTATAAATATGAAAAAGCAGTTGAAAGAGATTCAACTAAAAAAGATTTTGAAGTAATAGAAAAAGAAAATAAAGAAATAGAACAAGAATTAGAATTACTTGAATTCTTAAGACCTAAAATGTCTGAATTCGAATATATTGATCGTTTAGCTAGACTATATAATGAATATAATCATTATAAAAAAGCTTATGAAGCATATAAGAATATTGAAAGTATTCCACAATTTGAAGAATTATCTAATAAGAGTAAACTTGAATGTTATAGTTTATTATCAACAATCGCTTATCAAGCTGGTGAATCAGATGTAGCATTATATGCAGCTGAAAAAGTAATTGAATTAGGTAAAGATTTTCCAATGGGTACTATTCAAAATCTTAAGTATTTAAATAGTTTATTATTAGCTAGAACAATACTTGAAGGACATAGATTAGGTGTATATCATGCTAACTTACTTAAAGCTATTGAATATGCAAATATTATGAGAACTCAAATGTTTAAGTTAGAAGATAATTATATATCTTTAGCTAGAAACTATTATAAGTTAAATAAATATGAAGATATGTATAGAGCTTCTACTCATATCAATAATGAAGGTGAAAGAACTTACTATCAAGTATTATATTTAAGTTTAAAAGGTAAAACTAAAGAATCTATTGAATTAGGTAATGAATTCTTATCAAGATGTCCAGATGATAGAATCATAACTGTTTTAATTACATATATATCTAACCATATTAGATTAGGTAGAGTAGATGATGCATATAATATGTATTATTCATTATTACCATATGAACCTAACTTAAAGAATAAACATTTAGAGAACTATTTTGATATGTATTATGATAAAGGTATTTATCATTATGGACAACATCAAAAACAAAACTATAGTTATGATAAAGCAGCCTTCCATATTCGCCATAGAGTTGGACATGATCAAAGATGTGCTTTATTAGATACAGATGAAAAAGTTAAAGAGCAATTAAAAATTGCTAAAGAAAAAATTAAAAATATGGAACCATATCGAGATAACTTAACTGATAAATATATTTATACTGAACCTGCATTAGGTGATCAATATCCTACACAAGATATGATTGTTATAACTGATCCTGGTAAGAAGAGTATAATTAATATGTATCCATTAGGATATGGTAGATCTAAAAAGAGTAAAACAGGAAGAAAACCATAATTCTTCCTTTTTTATTATTGTAATTCCTACCAAAAAGGTAGTATTATATACATGTGGTGATAAATATGAAGATATCAACAAGAGGTAGGTATGCACTTATAATCATGATTAATATAGCTTTAAACAAAGGTAATACTACAAGTTTAAAGGATATAGCTGATAAAGAAAAACTACCTATTAAATATTTAGAGAAGATCATGGCTTTATTAGTTAAAGCTAATCTAGTTAAAAGTATAAGAGGAGCAGGTGGAGGTTATACACTTGTAAAAGATGCATCATCTTATTCAATAGGTGAAATATTAAGAGCATCTGAAGGTAATTTAGAATCAAGAGCATGTGATACTGATAACTGTAATAAACAAGAAACATGTCCTACTATAAGATTCTTTGAAGATCTATATAAAGAAATAAATGAATATGTTGATAATAAAAAATTATCAGACTTAATCAAGGAGGTATAAATATGAGTTTACTTGAAATAAAAGATTTAAATACTATAGCAGCTGATGATAATAATAAACATATATTAAATGATTTAAACTTAACTATTAATCCTGGTGAAATACATGTTATCATGGGACCAAATGGATCAGGTAAATCAACATTAGCTAATACTATATTAAGTAATAAAAGATATATTAAAACTAAAGGTAATATTATATTTGATGGAGAAGATATTACTAATCTAACAACAGATAAGATAGCTAAAAAAGGTATATTCATGTCTTTTCAATCACCTATAGAAATACCTGGTATAACAGTTGCTCATTATATGAAGAGTTTAAAAGAAAGTTTAACAGGTGAAAAAGTTAATATATATCAACTATCTAAAGAAGTAGAAGAAAAAATGGAAAAAGTTGATTTAAATAAATCATATAATCAAAGAGAGTTTAATGAAGGATTCTCAGGTGGTGAAAGAAAGAAAATGGAAATGCTTCAACTATTGATGGTTAATCCTAAATTAGCTATCTTAGATGAAACAGATTCAGGATTAGATGTTGATGCTATCAAGACAGTTATTAAAGGTATTAAAGCTTATAAGAATGATAATAATGCAGTATTAATAATTACTCATTCTATGAAAGTGCTTGATGGTTTAAAAGTAGATAAAGTACATCTTTTAATAGATGGTCATATAGTAGAAGAAGGAGATATTAGTTTAGCTGAATATATTGATAAGGAAGGATATAATAAATATCTATGAAAACAATAGTAGAAGATATTGATACTAATATCTATGAATTAAAATCTACTAATACTACTATTAAGAAAGAAATAGGATTAACAGAAGATATTATTAGATCTATATCAAAAGAAAAGGGAGAACCTTCATGGATATTAGATATAAGATTAAAAGCATTAGACTTTTATAATAAATTATCTAATCCTTCTTGGGGACCAGATTTATCTGAATTAGATTTAACTAGAATAGCTACATATGTTAAACCTAAAGTTAATAATAAAAGAACTTGGGAAGAAGTACCTGATGAAATAAAAAATATATTTGATAAATTAGGTATACCTGAAGATGAGAAGAAGTCTCTTGCAGGAGTGGGTGCCCAATTTGATTCAGAAGTTGTATATCATAATATACAAGAAGACTTAACTAAACAAGGAGTAATATATGTTAACTTTGATATAGCTATTAAAGAATATCCTGAATTAATAAAAGAATATTTTACTAAAGCTGTTCCTTTAAATGATCATAAATACATAGCCTTACATTATGCATTATTTTCAGGTGGTTCATTTGTATATATTCCTAAATGTGTACATGTAGATATACCATTACAATCCTATTTTAGATTAAATGAAAAAGGTGCAGGTCAATTTGAACATACATTAATAGTTGTTGATGAAGGAGCATCACTTCAATTTATAGAAGGTTGTTCAGCTCCAGGTTATAATGAATTAAATCTACATGCTGGATGTGTAGAATTATTTGTTAAAAAGAATGCTAAGTTATGTTTTAATACAATAGAGAATTGGTCTCGTAATATGTTAAATCTAAATACTAAAAAATGTATTGTAGAAGAAAATGGTACTATTGAATGGATCATGGGTTCATTTGGATCTAAGATATCTATGTTATATCCTATGGCATTATTACAAGGAGCTAATTCATCATGTATCTTTACTGGTATATCATTTGCTGGTAAAGGTCAAAACTTAGATACTGGTCTTAAAGTAATACATAATAATATAAATACTAAAACAGTTGTTAATTCTAAATCTATATCTAAGGATGGAGGTATATGTACATTTAGATCAAATGTATATGTATCTAAAAGAGCTAAGAAATCTAAATTAGCTTTATCATGTGAATCATTAATGTTAGATTCAATATCTAAATCAGATACTATACCTGTTAATACTATTGAAACAGATGATGTTGAATTCTCACATGAAGCATCAGTTGGTAAGATATCTGATAAAGTAATATTCTATTTAATGTCTAGAGGTTTTACTGAAGAAGAAGCTAAAGGTTTAATCGTAAGAGGTTTTGCAGAACCTATAGCTAAGAATTTCCCAGTAGAGTATGCTGTTGAAATGAATAGACTTATTAACATGGAATTAGAAGGGACTATTGGATAATATGGAATATATATTAAATGAATCAGCATATAAAACTACAAATGGTTTTAAGATTAATAATATTAAAGTAGATATTAATATCCCTCAAATAACATATGATAATAAGCATACTATTACTAAA
>CAMPCD010000025.1 GCA_946643435.1 uncultured bacterium | reverse complement strand
AGTAAGACCTGTTATAATTTTAGAAAGATAGTTAATACTATCTTTTTTTATGTTATAATATCTAAAGGTGAATAAATATGGATTATATAAAAGGTAAATATACTAAATCTATATTTAAGTCTGACAATGGTTATCTTGTTGGACTTTTTCGTGTTAAAGAAGCTTCAACAAGTTTAGAAGATATAGTTAATAAATCAGTTACTATAACTGGTACTGTTATAAATATTAATCCTGATGATACTTATATATTATATGGTGAATATATAAATAATAATAAATATGGTTATCAATTTAAGATAACTGAATACCAAAAAGTAGAACCAGAAGGAGTAGATGCTGTATATGAATTCTTATCTTCATCTTTTGTTAAAGGATGTGGTAAGACTACTGCAAAGAAGATAATAGATGCCTATGGTGAATCTGCTATTGATATGATTAAGAAAGATATGAATAATCTTCTTAATATTGGTATAAGTAATTCTACATCTTTAAAAATATATAATTCTATTAAATCTTACTATGATCAAGATGAAGAAATAATATATTTAAAAGAATTAGGATTTAGCATAAATGAAATTAATCTAATTATTAAGAAATATCCTAAGAATGTTAAGAATATAATTGAAAATGATATATATAGATTAATAGATATAATTGATTTTAATAAGTTAGATAGAATCTATTTTAAATTATATGAAGAAACTAAAGATATAAGAATAAATGCATGTATAATTGAATCTTTAAAACAATTATCATTCTTAAATGGTGATATATATTCTTATAAAGAAGAAATAGTAACATATTTATTTGAACACTTTGAAATAGACTTAGGAGAGTATATAGATAACTATTTAGACGAATTAAATACTCTAGGGCATATTATTATAGATGATAATAAATATTATCTATATGATAACTATATGGATGAATTATATATAACTAGAAGTTTAAAAGTAATTAATAATAATCAATATCCTCAATTAATTAAATTTAAAGAAAAAATAGAGTCATTAGGAAGACAATATGGAATAGAATATGACCAAGAACAAATAGATGCTATTAGATCTTCTTTAGAAAATCCTATAACAATTATTACAGGTGGTCCTGGTACAGGTAAAACAACTATTATAAATGGTATATTAAGATTATATAGAGAAATAAATCATTTATATCATGAGGATATGAATAAACAGGTTACTTTACTTGCTCCAACAGGTAGAGCAGCTAAGCGTATGAGTGAAGCATGTTTATTTCCAGCATCTACTATTCATAGATTCTTAAAATGGAATATAGATACTAATGAATTTCAAGTAAATGAATATAATCAAATAGATCAAGAATTATTAATAATAGATGAAGTATCCATGATAGATAATAATCTATTTGCATCTTTGCTTAAAGGTATAAGACATAATGTAAGATTAGTGCTTGTTGGTGATTCCAACCAATTACCATCTGTTGGTCCTGGTAATATACTTAAAGATTTAATTGATTCAGATATGTTTAATCATATATCTTTAACAAATATCTATAGGCAATCAGATAATTCATTTATTCCTATATTAGCTAAAGAAATAAAAGATAATGATATTGATGAAAACTTACAAGATAAACATGATGATTATAACTTTATTATTTGTAATAAAGATGATATTAAAACTTATGTAATGGATATTGTTAAGAAGTATTTATCTAAAGGTTTTAATGAAAAGAATGTACAAGTGCTTATACCTCAATATAAGAGCCAAAATGGAATAGATAATATGAATGTATTACTACAACAAATATTTAACCCGTATGACCCTGATAAAGAGGAAATAACTATAGGTGATATAACTTATAGAGTTAATGATAAAGTATTAAACTTAGTTAATAATACTGATGATGATATCTTTAATGGTGATATTGGTTATATAAGAAAGATTAATAAATACAATAGTAAAGAATTCATGACTATAGATTACTATGGTAAATATGTAACTATTAAAAGAGAAGATATTAATACTATTAAGCATGCATATGCTATTAGTATTCATAAATCACAAGGTAGTGAATTTGATCATGTAATATTACCTATGAGTAAAGAATATGTAAGAATGCTATATAACAAATTATTATATACAGGTGTTTCAAGAGCTAAGAAAACACTTGTTATGTGTGGAGATCCAGGAGCTTTCATGATGGCTGTTAATAATAATTATTCAAAGGGTAGAAAGACTACTTTAAAAGATAAAATAATAGAATCATATAATAACTAAAAAAGAGTATCATTTGATACTCTTATTTTAATTCTTGATATATTGCTTTATTAAATGCATGATTATCTATTTTAAAGTTTTCTAATGTTTCTGTATCTATCTTAAAGAATGTATGTTCAAGTCTATTTGTTCCATCTTTAGTAACTGGGTCATCCCAAGTTAAATCTACATGCCACCATTTATCATTGAAGTAGAATACATTCCATACATGTGTATCTGATGCTATTTTATAATTATTAATACCTAGTTTATCTAATAATATAGCCATGACATCTGTATAACCAGAACAAATAGCATATCCTTCATATAAAGGACCAAATGCTCTTGATGAATCATGTTTATTATGTTCAGCTTTTTCATCAAATTCTTGATCATATTGAGTATGATTAATTACATAATCGTGGAAAGCATATATAATATCTAAGTTTTCCATACCATCAGTTATTATTTCTTTCCATATACTATCAACTTTATTAGATATTTTAATTATTTCTTCTTTATTATATAAATGTGTAACTTCAACTGTTACTTCTCCAGCTGTATCATATTTAACTTTTAAAGTAGAGAAGTTATTATATGGTGATACAAAGTTACCAATTGTAGTTAATGTTTCTATATTATCTGGATTAGATATAGATTCTACATCTTTTATACAGTCTGAATATTCATCTGGACAATAGAATGTAAAAGTATCATATCCTGAATCTAATATTGTATAGAATACATTTAATAATTCTTGATAATTATAAGGAGTGAAGTTCTCAGTTATTTGAACATACTTATAATCCTTAGATTTAGCATATTGGTTCTTTGGTAAAATACTAACATTAGGTGTACTTTTAAAGTAATCTGCTAATCTATTAGCTATCTTATTATTATATATAAATGTAAGTGTTAATAACACTAAACATACTATGATAGTTAATATCCTTTTCATCTTTTATCACCACATTAATATAATATCATAATAAATAAAAAAAGAAATGATTACTTACTCATTTCTTTAACTTTTTTATTTAATCTTGACTTTTCTCTAGCACAAGTATTTTTCTTAACGATTCCTTTAGAACAAGCTGAATCAATGTCAGATACGAAGTTCTTTAATTCTGTATTAGCTTTTTCCTTATTAGCTTCTTTAACAGCTACTTCAACTTTCTTCATATCATTTTTGATTTTTGATCTAACTGCTTTATTAGCTTCAGTTCTTTTAGCGTCTTGTTTAATTGATTTTTTAGCGCTCTTAATATTAGCCATGAAGTTTCTCTCCTTCCTTCAAATACATATAAGATTTTACCAAATATTTAGATAATATGCAAACATTTATTTACAAATTATTAATAATTCTTATTTTTTCTTCATATAATTATTAATTATGACTATAACTTAAGGTTAATAATTATTTGCAATTTATAACTTTTTGTTATATTATATACAGCTAACAAAGGAAGATTAGGGGAATTGTCTGTGAGGAGGCTTTATATGTCAACAAATAATATGATAGGTAATGCTGTATGTTGGAATATTACTAATATTTGTAATCGTAATTGCCAATATTGTTTTAGAGAATTAAATGAGAATGCTCAATCTTTAGAAACTAATCTAGGTATTCTTAATAATTTAAAAGAAATAGGTATTAAAAAGATTACTTTTTCTGGTGGAGAACCTTTTATTTATCCATATATTATTAATTTAATGGCTAAAGCAAAAGAATATGGTATGACTGTTAATGTAGTTACTAATGGTTCTTTATTAAAAGAAGATAATGTTGAATATTACTTACAATATGTAGATAAAGTTAGTTTTTCTTGTGATTCACCAAGAAGATATATAAATGACCAAATAGGTCGTGGAGAAGATTCTTATGATCATATAAAAGAAATTATTCCTCATATTAGAAAATATTATGATAAAGATAGATTATTAATAGATATAAATACAGTTGTTACATATGATCCTGATGGTTTATATAGAGAACTTGATTATATGATTGATGCTATTCGAAATGAATTATTAAATAATAGCATTAATAAATGGAAGATTATTAGATTCTACCCATTAAGAGGTAAAGCTAAAGATAATAAGAATAAGTTCTATGTACCTGATGAAAAATTCATAGAAATAAAAAAAGAATACGAAACTGATAGTGAGTATTTAAAAATAGATGTAAGAAACTTTGATTCATTAGACAATAATGTGATTGTAAGTCCATGTGGAATAATTAAAGTTTCAAGAGATGGTGAAGAGATACCAATACTAGATCTTAAACCAGCTAAAAGAATGGAAGAGGGTGCTAATCGTGTACAATAGTAATTTAAATTTAAACTTATATAAAATATTTTATGATGTTGCTTACTATGGTTCTGTATCATTAGCATCTAAAAATCTAATGATATCGCAACCTGCTATATCAAGATCTATTAAAAAACTAGAAGAAGATTTAAATGTTACATTATTCTATAGAACATTAAATGGTATGATTCTTACTGAAAAAGGTAAAGAATTATTAACATATGTTGAAGAAGCATGTAATTCATTAAAAATTGGTGAAAGAGAAATGATGGAAACATCTAACTTAGTTAAAGGTAAATTAGCTATAGGATGTCCTTCACATATTGCTGGTTTCTATTTATTTAAGAAAGTAGCAGAATTCCATAAAGATTATCCTAATATTGAAGTATCAGTTATATCTAGATCTACTAAAGAATTAATGGAATTATTAGATAAACATGAACTAGACTTTATTATTGATACATCACCTATAACAGAATCTGAAAGAGATATTATTATTAAAGAAGTTAGTAAATCTACACATGTATTTGCATGTCGTTCAGATTTAGACTATAAAGCAGAAAGTATTAAGGATTTAGAAAATGTTCCTTTAATACTACCTGTACCTCATGCATCTCATAGAAAGAGATTAAATGAATTAGCTATTGAAAATAATGTTAAATTTAATAATGTATTATCAATAGAAACATCAGAGATGATTGCTTCATCAATCTTACAAGGTGTAGGTGTAGGTTATATCTTAGAAGATGTTATTAAGAAAGATATAGATGCAGGTACTATAAAAGTACTTGATGTTAAAGAAACTTTACCATCAGTAACTATTAATTTAGTATATATTGATAAATACTTAATGGCTGCTCCTAAGAAGTTTATTGATGAATATTTAAATAAAGATAACAATTAGTTATATATGGTATAACTTGTGGTTATAGTATTTCATTATTGTTCTACTATATATTTAAAATTGGTATTTTACAAGACAATTGGTCCTCATTATAATAAGAATCAACTTGAAGGAAATATGTTTTCAAGTTGATGTCTATTAAAAGGGGTACGGAATAAAAAGGGGTTTTTATTAAGGTATCAATTGTTGATGTAGCTTACTTATAGTCGAAAAGACCAATAATAATTTCTTAACTACAAAAACAAACCATATAAATTTAATTAAAGAATGCATATTTATTATGCACAATACACTATTCTTTTAAATCTTTGTACAGTTATGTTAACAATTGATATATTTAAAAGAATATAAATAAGAGTTTCAAAACTCTTATTTTTTTATTATAATCATAGTAGGTGAAACAAGATGTTAAAGTATAAAAGATTTATGGCATTTATAACTGATGCCTTATTAATAAGTTTATTATCTATAGTACTATCTAATAATGTTAGATTAAATAGATCATTATATGAAGAAGAAAAATATATTGAAGCTTATAATAATAAAGTTAAAACATTAGAAGTAGTTGTTAATAATAATCCTGAAGAAATGATTAAAGAATATGATAATCAAATAGGTAAGGAATTATATGATTTAATTAAAGTACAAGGATATAGATATATAATATTCTTAGTTATAGTATTCTTATATTATGTTATATTTGTATTCTTTAATGATGGCAAGACTGTTGGATGTGCAATATTTAAAATTAAAATAGTTAATGGTATAGGTGAGAAAGCTAATTTATTAAATCTAACTATTAGAAGTTTATTTATGGGAACATCATTTGTATATATGGTACCAATAGTATCTTTTGTACAATTAATAGTTCCAAGACTTTATAGTGGGACAATAGCTAATATGACTTTAATGTTTATTCCATCAATATTTGCTGTACTTGAAATAGTATTTATACTATATTTCTTGTTCAGTAAAAAGAACATGGGATTACATGATTATTTATCTAATACTAAAATAATAGATATTTCAAAATAAATATGCTATAATTTACAAATGGAATGGAGCAATTAGTATGGCTACAAGATCAGAATTAAGAGAAAAAGTAATGACTATCCTTTATCAAATAGAATTATATGATAAGAATAAAATCGAATATAACATTGATAATGTTATTAAAGAAAACTTAGATATTGATAATGAATTTGTTAAAGATATGGTATATGGTACTACTACATATTTAACTGAGATAGATAAAATAGCAAATGAAAATTTATCTGATTGGACTATTGATAGAATAGATTCAATGGGTAGATCTATATTACGAATGAGTATATATGAACTTAAGTATATGGATACTCCTGATTTAGTTGTTATTAATGAAGCAATTGAATTAGCTAAGAAGTATTCAGATGACAATGTTCGTAAGATGATTAATGCTGTTTTAGATAAACTTGTTAATCAAGAATAATATCTATATAGAATAAGTTATGTGATTTGCACATAACTTTTTTTTATTGTATAATATAACGCACATTCAAGGGGGAATTAGTTATGGAATTATTAAATAAAGGAAAAGCTTTACTATCTAAATTAATATCATCATTTAAGAAAACAAAACTATTTACTACTGTTGAAGATATGTATCAAGATATGATAGATAAAAAGAATGATTATTATAATCATAAAGTTGATAAATATGTTATAGAATATAATATAACTGATGATGAACATATTGAAGTTAAATCAAATATTGGTAGAACAAGAATAGTTAAAAATACTAAAGATAATGTTAATAAATTAAATAGAGTAATTGTAAGAAGTAAAGTAGAAATAGCTAGAAAAATAGATGAATATGAAAAAGAATCTAATTTAAGATTATTTATTCTATTAACAAGCATTATTATGTTATGTATATCATTTGCCTGTGTACTTGGTTCATTATTCATGGGTAATTATATAATATTAATAGCTTCAATATTTGTATTTGCATCTATCTGGACTTTATCATTAATTCAAGGTTCTAATTTATATATACTTATACAAGAGATTAGATCATTAAAACACTTAACTGGTTATAAAGAAGATATGGAAATTGAAATACCTAAGTTAAAAGAAGTTGTTAAGAAAGGTAAATTAAGAAAAGTATAATACTTTTCTTTTTTTATTTATGTTAAAATATTTATAAGGTGATTGTATGGATCCTAGAAAAGTAGGAAATCTAATCAAAGATATTAGAAAACAAAACAATTTAACACAAAAAGATTTAGCTGATAAATATGGTGTTACATATCAAGCTGTAAGTAAATGGGAAAATGGAACTAATTTACCTGATATAGCTTTAATAAAAGAAATATGTAAGGACTATAATTTAGATATAAATAAGTTTTTAGATGGAAGTAAATCTAAGAAAAAGATTAATCCTATTGTATTTATAGTTTCATCTATTATTCTTGTATTAATAATTATTATAACTGTATTAATAATAATACATAATAATCATGAAATAAGTTTAAAAGATTTAACTACTTCATGTGATAACTTCCAAGTATCAGGTGTAATTGCCTATGATAGTAATAAATCATCTATTAGAATAAATAAGATATATTACTGTGGAGAAGAAGACAAAAATGTATATGACACTATTACAGCTACAATACTTGAAAATAATAAAGAAATATATGCAGCTAATCAAGGGTATGATAGTACTTTAAAAGACTATTTAGATTCCTTAAATATTAAATTAGAGAATTACATTCAAAAGTGTAAATTATATAAAGATGATACTTTAAAACTAATAATAACTGCTACTAAAAAAGGTGTTAAAACAGTATATGAAATACCACTTCATGCAGAAGATGATTGTTAACTCAACCTATAGTTTAGTTAATTCAATCTATAATTTATTTATTGTGTAATAAATACATATTAAAATGAGTATAGTAGTGAGGAGGAAATGAAATGAAAAAGAAAATATTACTACTATTAGTTCTTGTTATAGGTATATTTGGTATAACTGCATGTGGAAAGAAAGAAGCTAGAAAAGAAGCAATAGATTTTAAGAATGAATATGAAGCTTTAAATGGCAAAGTTGCTAGAGGTAATTTAGTATATAGATCATTAAATATAACAGACAAGAATCCATTCATTAAAACTACCGATGAAGATATAGCTAGCAAATTAGCTAATAATGAAACATTCTATTTATATGTTGGTGATCCTTTATGTCCTTGGTGTAGATCAGGATTAGAAAAATTCACTAATGTAGCTATAGATAAAAAGATTAAGGATATTTATTATATTGATTTTTGGGATGATAATCATAATGAAATATTAAGAGATTTATATGAAATAGAATTAGATAAAGATTCACATATAGCTAAAGAAACTAAAAGAGGAACAGATTCTTACTATAAAATATTAGATGCAGTTGAAGATTTTGTACAAGAATATACTATTACTAAAGATAACAAGACTTATGGTGTAGGTGAAAAGAGAATATATGGTGGTGATATATTCTACTTTGAAAATGGTAAATGTAAAAAATATGTTTCTTTAAGATCTGATAAACTTGCTAATGCTTTTGATGAGTTATCTGAAGAAGTATTAAAAGATCAAGAAGATAAATTTAGTGAATTCTTTGATAAGAAAGCAGAATAACTGCTTTTTTATTTTTGTACACTATTAGCACTTAAGTATTGACAGTGCTAATAGTTAGTGCTATAACTAGATTTGTAAGGAAGTGTAGAAATGGCAAAAAAACAATTTAAGACAGAATCAAAAAAGTTAATGGACTTAATGATTAATTCCATCTATACAAATAAAGATATATTTTTAAGAGAATTAATATCTAATGCATCAGATGCAATTGATAAATTATATTATAAATCCTTAACTGATAGAAAAATTAAAGTAAATAAAGATGATTTATTCATCAAGATATCATTAGATGAAGCTAATAGAACAATTACTATTACTGATAATGGTATTGGTATGACTAAAGATGAATTAGAAACTAACTTAGGTACAATAGCTAAGTCAGGATCTGAATTATTTAAAGCTGAAAATGAACATAAAGATAACATTGATATTATTGGTAGATTTGGTGTTGGTTTTTATTCAGCATTTATGGTAGCTAAACAAATAGATGTATTATCTAAAGCCTATGGAGAAAAAGATGCTTATCTTTGGTCTTCTAAAGGTGTAGATGGATATACTATAGAAGAAGCATCAAAAGATGAAACAGGAACAACAATAACTATTACATTAAAAGATGATTCAGATGAATATAAGTATTCTAAATATTTAGATTCATATGAAATACAACAATTAATTAAGAAGTATTCTGATTATATTACATATCCTATTAAGATGGATATGACAGAATCAGTACCTAAGAAAGGTACTACTAATGAATATGAAGATAAATTAGTTGAAAAAACTTTAAATAGTATGGAACCTATTTGGAAGAAGACTAATGTATCAGATGAAGATTACAATGCTTATTATATGGATAAGTTTGTTGATTATAATGAACCTATCATGCATATTAAATCTAATATTGAAGGTAAAGTTAACTATAGATCATTAATATTTATACCTTCTAAAGCTCCATATGACTTCTATACAAAGGAATATGAAAAGGGCTTACAATTATATTCAAATGGAGTATTAATCATGGATAAATGTAAGGAATTAGTTCCTGACTATTATTCATTCATTAAAGGTGTAGTAGACTCTGAAGATTTATCATTAAATATTTCAAGAGAAACTCTACAACAAGATAATGTACTTCAAACTATAGCTAAATCATTAGATAGTAAGATTACTAAAGAGTTAGAATCATTCTTACATGATAATAGAGAAAAATATGAAGAATTCTTTAAAGAATTTGGTATGAATATTAAATTTGGATGTTATAACAACTTTGGTATGGATAAAGATAAATTACAAAACTTATTATTATTTACTTCATCAAAAGATAAAAAATTAGTTACATTAAAGGAAATATCTGAAAGAAGTAAAGATAAGATTTACTATGTATGTGGTGAATCTATAGATAAGATTGATAATTTACCTATAGTAGATAATTATAAAGATAAAGGTATAGAAATACTTTACTGTGATAATTATTTAGATGAATTTGTAATGCAATCATTAAGAAACTATGATGGTAAAGATTTAATTAATATTCAAAAGGAAGAAACTGATCTTTCTACAGATGAAGAAAAGAATGAATTAAAGAAATTTAATGAAGATAATAAATCTATCCTAGATTTAATGAAAGAATCTATTGCTGATATATCTGAAGTTAAATTTACCAATAAATTATCTAAACATCCAGTACAATTAGTATCTAAAGGTAATGTAACTATAGAGATGGAAAAAGTTATTAATGCAATGCCTACTAATGAAACTGTAAATGCAGAAAAAGTACTTGAAATTAATAAGAATCATCCTATAGCAGATAAATTAATTAAATTAAGTAAAGATAAAAAGAATGAAGAAATTAAAAATATTTCTAAAGTATTATATGCACAAGCAAGATTAATTGAAGGTTTACCAATTGATAATCCTACTGAAATAACTAATCTTATATGCGAAGAACTAAGTAAGTAATTACTTAGTTTTTATTGTATAATATATATAGGTGACAAATATGAAAGAAAAGATTAATGAAATATTAAATACAGTTAATAATATTAAATATGGATTTGTTACATCTGATGGTGTTGTTCATAAGAATGCTAAAAGACAATATTTCTTAGACAACTATCGTTTAATGAATATAAAAGATATTATTAAATATCAAGTAGGTACTTGCTATGAACAAACTGAGTTAATAGGTTATTTATTAGATAAAGAAAATATACCTTATAAAAAATATAATATAATATATGATGTAGAAGGTAAGATAGCAAGACATACATTTGCTGTTGTACAAAATGATAATAAATATATATTAATGGAATCTTCTTGGCTAATAGATAATAATGAATTTGATTCATTAGAAGACTTAATAATAAGTGTTGTAAAGAAATATCCAAGAATGTATAAACTTGAAGATTTTAATATTGATATAGTAGAAGTGTATGAATATAATAAAGTTATATTTGGTTGTACATTTGATGAATATACTGCAAATATAAGAAAAACAGGAATCAAAATAGATGTTGATTTAAATAAAATATATAATTAGGAGGATATATAATGGAAGAAGAAGTAAAAACATGTAATTGTAGTGATGATTGTACATGTGGTTGCCAAGATGGTAAAGAATGTACTTGTGAAGATGATAAATGGACATGTGGATGTGAAGAAGAAAACTGTACTTGTGGTGATGATTGCAAGTGTGAAGAAGAAGATACTGAATGCACATGTGAATGTTGTCATTGTAAAGAAGAAAAAGAAGATGAGTAATACTCATCTTTTTTCATACAAATTTCTTATTATATTCATTTTTTATTCATATATATTTTCTATAATGTAATCGTGTTAGGAGGTAATTATTATGAATAACACAATTAAATATGTATTATGTGTCATAGGAGTTATAGCTTTTATTGAACTACAAGTACTTATGTATTTTACAATTAAAAATAATACAAACACTAATATTAATAATACTCAACCACCTGTGGAGATGAATTCGACAAATAGAGAATTTAATAGAGGAAATGGGATGTCAGCTCCAGGTGGAGGTATGAACGATATAAGTGAAAATGCTATTACACCAGGTGAAGATAATTCATCTTCTAATAGTGATACAACTACTAATACAAGTGATAGTAGTACAAAGTCTAGTAAAAAGACTAAAACTACTAGTGATACTAATGCATAATAAAAACCAAGTAGAAATACTTGGTTTTTATGTGTCTACTATAACGTTTGATGGAAAGGTATAAGTATATCAGCGAGTTTTGGCAATAACTATAATAATATGGATGATACTCATGTCTGCATAGAAAACCCCAAATAGTAATAAAAAAACACATCTTAAGATGTGTTTTTTCTAATATAAAAATTGTATTAAATTACCATTATTTTGATATGTTTTTTCTTTATTTAAAATAAATGTATACTCATTTTTGTTTGTTTTTATTTTTACTAATATGTCCCATTTTTTATAAAAAATTGTATTTTTTTCTACTAATTCATCGTTAATACTAAAAGGTAAAATATCACCTTTATTGATATTATCTATTGGTATTTTTTTTGTTGCTCCAGCTTCAACCCCTTTACCAACTATTAATCTTTTTTTATCTTTTGTTTGTATATAATATTCTTCACGTTCAAATAATTCATCTTGATCTGTTAATGTAATATCACAATATTTTATGAAACAGTATTGATTTGTAATGAATAAATAAGCGTTTGTGCATGAAATTTTATCATCTCGATAACTAAATTCGTATACATTAACTTTTCCATAATACATAATCATGTTATGTATTGAAAATAATATTATTATAGCAATAACGATTGAT
>CAMPCD010000024.1 GCA_946643435.1 uncultured bacterium | reverse complement strand
GCTTGTCTAGTTATGTATACTTTGTCAGCTAATTCTTCTTGAGTAAGATTATTTTTAATTCTTAATTCTTTTAATCTTTTTGCAATATCTTTAATGTTCATTTTTCCACGTCCTATTAACATAATAATATGTTTTATTACAAAAGTGTAGCAATTATTAATTGCATAATAAAAAAACCAAGTAGATATACTTGGTTTTATTTTTTAATGGCGCAGCAGAGAGGATTTGAACCTCCGCGCGAACATTCGCCCGCCTAAATCCTTAGCAGGGATCCCTCTTCGGCCTCTTGAGTACTGCTGCATAACATTTATAATTATACATAAGTTATATTTTTAAGTCAATTATTAATAAGTGTTTATTTGCATTTAAATACTAATTCTTGTATAAAAAATACCAACAAGAGTGGATTAATATGGAATACAATTTTGATAAAACTAATAATCAAAAAAAGATAGATAATTTTTTTTTTATGTCAAATTATCAATATACTAGACACTTATTTATATTTTATAATTTCTTATTATGGTAAAATAATTATAATAAGGTGAGTAGAATGAAAGATAGAATTAAGAAATATAGTGTTTTTCTGGTAATTTTATTATTATCTATTGGTTTTGCATTAGTAACAACTAATTTAATAATTAATAATAATGCTTCAATTGGAACAGGTGTATATGATATTAAATTCTCATCTGCTACAACGGATGATGGAGGAAGTGCAACTATTTCTCCTGATGGAAAGTCTATTTCATTTTCATCTAAACAGTTATCACTTGTGGGTGATGAAGCAGTACTTAATTATACAATTACTAATTATTCTAGTGATTATGATGCAAATATTAGAGTAAATGTTGATGTTGATGATGATACTTATAATGATTATTATTCTATAGACCATCAATATCCAAGTAGTATAATTGCTAAAGCATCTGAAAATGGTAAGTTAACAATTATATTAGAACAAGCTATTATTCAAGATGTTAATATATCATTTACTATTACTATGGATGTTGATGCTGTAGAAAGAGCAGTCCCTGTTGATGATTTATCTCCTAAGGATCAATCTAATATAGTAAGTTATGTTGATAGTACATTATCATTAGCTAATCCTGATAGAGGATTATATGGATCAGCTACATTTGTTTTAAATACAACAAATAATCAGTTTGAAGGAAGTTCGTCTATTGAAGATTATTTAACTAGTATTAAAGATAATCATTATGGATTAACGCATATTCATTTTGATATATCAGCATTATCTGGTAAAGTTAATTCTCAAGGAACTGATTTATCTTTAACAACTGAAATGACAAATAGTTTAGAAAGTATTCTAAAAACAATACAAGATTATGGTTATACAACTGTAATTAGATTCTCATATGATAATGAAGGGGTAGGTGGAAGAGAACCACTTGCATGGAGTACAATACAAAGTCATATTGAAACTCTTGCTGCATCACTTAATAAATATAAGAGTTGTATTGCATCTGTTGATGCTGGATTCTTAGGTAAATGGGGTGAAATGCATAAAGCAGGAGATTATGAAAATGATGAATCATATAGAAAACTAATAGATGCCTTAATGACTAATTTAGATAAAGATATCAAGATTAATGTTAGAAGACCATATTTCTATGAATTATATTTTGGTTCATTAACTCCTGATAATGAAAATAGATATAGATTAGGTATCTTTAATGATGGTATGTTTGGTTCTGAAACAGATATAGGTACTATAGAAGTTGGTACTAGAGATGACTATATTAATTGGTTAAATAATCAAGGTAAATATACTTTATATGGTGGTGAAGCATCTAAACAAAATGTTAATGATGAAGACTATCTTGCATCGGATGAAATATATTCTGATTATCCACATGTATTAGATGAAATGTTATTAACACATCCTACATATTTAAATAGTTCATATAATCGTAACGTATTACAAGACAAATGGGGTATTACTACATATGATAAAGAAGATGAATATAAAGGATTAACATTCTTAAAATATGTAACTGATCATCTTGGATATAGATATGTAGTTAGATCATCTATAATGGATGTAGAAGTAGAACAAGGTAATAATTTATCTGTATCTCTTGATGTAGAAAATACAGGTTTTGCTCCTGCAATAAATGAATATGATGCATATTTTATCTTAAAGCAAGGTAATAATTATTATGAAGCTCCATTACAATATGATATTAGAAATATAGATTCTAGAACAACAAGTAATATTAGATTTGGTTATTCAATTCCAAGTAATATTACAACTGGTAAATGGGATGTCTATATTAAATTTACTAGAAAGAATAATTATAATGCTTCTATTAGTTTTGCTAATCCAAATATATTTGATTCTACTATTAAAGCTAATAAAATAGGTCAAATAGATGTTGTAGATGGTGAAACTACTGATATTAATTTTGTTCAATTAGATGTTGAAAATGCAGTAGTAGGTGAGTTAAAAACAATTGAAGCATCTCCTGATGAACCATTAAGTGTAAGAGTATCATCTTCATATTATGATTATAATGATCATTCAATTAAATTAGGTAATGTTAAATATAATGTTCAACCTGGAACTACAATTAATTATGCAGATCCAACTGTTAGAACTAATTTAGGTATTATTATTCCTGAAGGATATGAATTCCATGATGTTAGAAGTGAATTAACTAATTGGGAAGCAGCACAAACAATTACTATACCTAGTACTTACACTGATTCAACATATACTATAGAAGTATATTTAAAGAGTACTGTAGATACAAGTATGGTAATAGCTGTATATGATAATACTGGAACTAGATTATCTAAAACTTCGTTCAAAGAAAAAATTGGTACTGTAATTGATTTATCTGATTTCTCGAGCTTAACTAAATATGGTGTTACTGTACCTGATGGATCAGTCTTTGATTATGGTACAAGTGCAGTAGTTAACTGGGAAGCTATTACGACATTTGAGGTACCAACTAGTGAAAATGAAATATATCTAGAAATACATTTAAAATAAAAAACACCATTAGGTGTTTTTATTTTATATTAAAATATTCTTTAATAAATACTTCTTTATCTTCATCTTTAATTCTTGATCCAGATGCTTTTTTATGTCCGCCTCCACCATAGATAGCTGCAAATTCATTTAAATCTACATTATCTTTAGTTGTTCTATAACTTATTTTACCAGTCATATCAATTAAAGCTATTAAATCTAAATCAGGATGTAAGATAGATAAATAATTACCGCCTTCGCTTTTATTTGATTCTTGGAATACAACTCCAACTTTATAATTATTAATATTATATACTTTTAATTCTTTATCTCTTAATTGTAGATATCTATTAATTCTATTTCTTTCAATTTTAAATAATCTTTTTTCGAATTGAGTGAAGTCGAAGTGTGGTTTATTCTTCTTTAATCTTTTAGTAATTGTACTTATAAACTCTTTATGTCCTAGTATATCATGAAGAGTATTTAAGTTTTGGGCTGTTTCTTCATCTTTAAAATCATATGTATCAAGTTGTCTAACATATTCAACATATTCTTTAATATCTTGATGATTTAATTCTTTATATTTATCTTTTAAATATAAGTAAAATAGTTCAGTTCCACATGTCTTTTTACCATCAATAGTAACTCTTATATCTGTATAAGGATAGTTGATAGCAAATTCATGAGATGCATGATGATCAAATACATGAATGTTAGTTAATTTAGATTGTTGAATTAATTCGTGAGCATGTTCTGTTAATGTTAAATCAACTATATAAATATTTTCATACTTTTTAATATCTTTATTAAATAGTTCATCAAATGTTTTATCTACATCAAATATTTCTATATTCTTGAAATTAAACTTTCTACCAGTTAAGTTTAATAAAACATTAGGTGAAACACCATCTAAATCTACATGCGATATTAGTAAATCTTTCATTATGAGTATACCTCGTTTCTTAATTCTTCAATAAATTCATTCATTAAAGATTGATAATTATTTTTATTCTTAATATCTTCTAATGATAATATAGTCATTGATTTAACATTGATAATATCAGCATCTAATTTATTAATATCTTCAGTAGTTTTATTATCAATAGCAAATATTACTTTATTTGTTTCACTAGCTAAATTATCTTTAGCTTTAGTTAAGTTAGATTTATATTTATCTTCATTTTCATCTAATGAAATAATATTAAATCCATATCTTTTTAAGAATCCTAGTGAGTTATTAGCTACTATTACATCTTTATCTTTAGCATTTTCAGCTATTATTTTAAAGTTTGCATCAAACTTTGATATAGTTAATTTAATATTTTCATAATTAGTTTGTAGTTTATTCTTTAATACATTTGATGTCATGAAATCAGATAAGTGTTCTTTTATATTTTGAGCCATCATTAAATAATTAGTAGGGGATAACCATAGTTCTTCAACAGTACTATTAACAGTTAATCCTTGAGTAGCATCTATTAATTTAATATTTTTATTTTCATTAATAAGTTTAGTTGCTATTTTCTTTTCTTTAGAATCTAATCCATTATAGATAAATAAATCTGACTTAGCATATTCTTTAATTTGTTTATCAGTTATTTCATAGTTTTCTACATCTATACCATTAGGATAAATAGATACAATAGTGGAGTTATCTCCATATATTTGTTCAGCTAAATAGGTAACAGGATATACTGTAGTAACAATATCTATGTTATCCATTTTATCTGTTTTAATACATCCAGTTACTAATAAACTAGATATAAGTAATAATGTAATTGAAATTAATTTTTTCATAAAAGCGCTCCTTTTTTATCCATTTAAAATATACCAAATACTGATGGTTTTGTAAATTATATCTAGATAAAAGAATATATTTTATGTATAATTATTATGGTGATAATTATGGACTTTTTATCAAAATATGGAATTACTATAAAAAATGAAGATTTATTATTAACTGCTTTAACTCATTCTTCATATGCAAATGAGAATAATGTTGAGTCTTATGAAAGATTAGAGTTCTTAGGAGATGCAGTATTAGAATTAGCTACATCTGAATATTTTTATCTTTATTATAAAGGTGATGAAGGTAAGATGACTAAGACTAGAGCTTCATATGTATGTGAAGAAGCTTTATTTGAATATTCTAAAGAATTAGGTATTGAAAAACTTATAAGGGTTGGAAATGGTGTTAAGGATGAAAATAAATCAATAGTAGCTGATTGTTTTGAATCAGTACTAGCTGTAGTATTTTTAGAACATGGCTATTCAGTAGCTAAGAAATATGTATTAAGTATTATTAAACCTTTTGTTGAAAGCAATCATAAGTTTATTGAAGATTATAAAACATATTTACAAGAAGTATTACAAGCTCAACAAAAGACTTTAGAATATATTTTAACTTCTGAGGAAGGCCCTCAAAATGATAAAGTATTTGAAGTAGACTGTGTAGTTGATGGTTTAACTTTAGGACATGGAAGTGGACATTCAAAAAAGGAAGCAGAACAAAATGCTGCTAAAGATGCAATAAGTAAGATGGCATAAGGGATTGATATTATATGAAATTATTAAGTATAAAAGCACATGGATTTAAATCATTTGCTGATACCATAGAAATACAAGTTAAAGATGGAATAACTGGTATTGTTGGACCAAATGGATCTGGTAAATCTAATGTAGTAGATGCAGTTCGTTGGGTATTAGGTGAATCGTCTTTAAAAGAGATAAGATCAGGAGATTCCATGACTGATGTTATTTTCATGGGTTCAGCTACTCGTGATAAACAAACACATGCATGGGTTTCTTTAACTTTTGATAATAAAGATCATTATTTATCTACTCCTTATGAAGAAGTAGAAATAAAAAGAGAAGTATATAAGACAGGTGAAAATGAATATTTCATCAATAATACAAAAGTAAGAAAAAAAGATATAACTGATTTATTCTTAGATTCAGGATCAAATCCTGATTCTTTCTCAATTATTTCTCAAGGTAAAATTCAAGATATCTTAAAAGGTAAATCATCAGATAGAAGAATAATAATTGAAGAAGCTGCAGGTGTTTTAAAGTATAAAAAGAGAAAAGAAGAAACAATGAGAAAACTAGATAATACTAATAATAATCTAGATAAAGTATCTCTTGTAATTGATGAACTAGAAATCTCTTTAAATCCTTTAAAAGAACAAGCAGAAGTAGCTACTAAGTATTTAAATTATAAAAATGAATTAAAAGATATTGAAATAGCTTTACTGGCATCTGATATTAAGAAGATAAATGATTCATATCAAGCTAATAAAGATAGATTATCTACATTAAATGAAGAAATATTAAATATGGATAATTCTAATTCTATTGATTCTTCTAAATTAGAAGGCTTAAAAGCAAGACAAATGAAATTAGATGAAGATATTAGTAAATCTTCTAATGAATTATTAAGATTAACTGAAGAATTATATTCACTTGAAGCTAAGAAACAATTACTTCAAGAAAGGACTAAATATGAAGTAGAAGATCAAAAGCTAGAAGCTAATATTATTAATTTAAAAGATGATGAATTAAATTATAAAAAGAATATTAAAGTATTAGAAAATAATATTAAAGATATAACTGAAGAAGTTAAAGAAAATAAAGATACAGTTGATAAAATAACTAATGAATTAAATGAATTAACTGTAAGAAAGAATACTTTATTAGATGAACTTAATAGAAGAAATAAAGAAGAACTAAATATTAAGAATAGAATAGAAGTATTAAATGATAATTTAGAAAATGATTCTAAGATACCATTTGCAGTTAAATCAGTTATTAATAATCCTAGATTATCAGGTATCTATGATATTTTAATTAAATTAATTGATACCGAAGAAAAGTATGCTAATGCTATTGAAACAGCATTAGGAGCTAATCAAAATGTAATAGTTGTTGATACAGAAAAGAGTGCATCTAAAGCTATTGAATACTTAAAAGATAATAAATTAGGCAGAGCAACATTCTTTCCAATAAGTATCATTAAATCACGTAAAGTATCAGATGATGTTGTAAGAACAGCTAAAGAAGTACCAGGTTTCATTGGTATAGCATCTGAACTAGTTACATTTGATCCTTTATATACTGATATAGTAGAGAATCAATTAGGTAATACATTAGTAGTAACTGACTTAAATTCAATGAATATATTAGGTAAAAAGATTGATTATAGATATAGAATAATTACACTTGATGGAGATATATCTCATACTGGTGGTTCTATGTCAGGTGGTTTCAAGAAACAAACAAGTGGTTTAATTAATATTAAATATGAATTAGATAATCTTAATAAAGATTTAACTGCTAATATTAATCAATCTAAGAATATTGAAGAATCAATTAATGAATTAGATAAAGATTTAACTATCTTAGAAGGTAACTTATTCAAACAAAAAGAAGCTTATACTGTAAGTAATACTTTATTATCAGTTAAGATGAATGAATTAAATGATTTAAAAGATAGATTAGATAAAGTTACTAATGAACTTAAAGATATTAATTCAGTTAAGAATAATTCAACTAATACTGAATTAGATCAAATAAATGAACAATATTTAAATGTTTCAACTAATAAAGATTTAACTAGTGATAAATTATCTAAATTAAAGAATGATAAGAATGATTTAGCTCAAGTTATTGAAGAATTAGAACTTGAAAATAAAAAGATTAATTCTTTATATAATAAGAAGTTAAATGAAGTTAAAGAATTAGAAGTAGAAATAGGTAGAATGGATATTAAATTAGATAACCTATTAAATAGATTATCTGAAGAATATCAAATCACTTATGAAAAAGCTAAGAATGATTATATTTTAGATTTAGATGAAGAAGTAGCTAGAACTAAAGTAAATCATTTAAGAAGAAACATTAAAGACTTAGGAGATGTTAATGTTGGTTCTATTGACGAATTTAATAGAATAAATGAACGTTATACATTCTTAACTAGTCAAAAGAGTGATTTAGAGAATGCTATCAATGATTTAATGCAAATCATAACTGATTTAGATGAAACTATGAAAGTTAGATTTAAAGAAACATTTGATAGAGTTAATGAAGAATTTGGTAAAGTATTTAAGCAATTATTTAAAGGTGGTCATGCAGAATTATCTATGACAGATCCTAATGATTATTTAAATACAGGAGTAGATATTACAGCTTGTCCTCCAGGTAAGAATTTAAAATCAATAACAACATTATCTGGTGGTGAAAATACCTTAACTGCTATATCATTATTATTTAGTATTTTAAATATAAGAAAGATACCATTTGTAATATTAGATGAAGTAGAAGCAGCATTAGATGAAAATAATGTAGATACATTCTGTACATATCTTAAAAATTATGAAAATCATACTCAATTTATAGTTATTACACATAAAAAGAGAACAATGGAATATGCCAATAATCTATATGGTATAACTATGCAAGAGTCTGGTGTATCTAAATTAGTAAGCGTTAAATTGGAATCAATTTAATGCTTTTTTATTTTATTTAGTATTTCTAGTTTGAAAAATTGCTAAAATATGGTAAAATAATAGCGTATATTAGAGTAGCATGCTTATTTTTAAAATAAGTATAAAAAGGTGGAGATTTTTATGAACGAAACAACATTAAGAGACTTAAAAGATCTAATACAAAGAGCTGACAATATTGGAGGTAGTTATAAGAAGGCTGTTATAGCATCACTTGATAGAATTGCAAGCTTTGATGAAAACCTTGGATTAAATAAAGATTTACAAGAATTATTTGCTGATTTAAAAGACTTTATTAATACAAAGGATAATTATTCTTTAGGTGATAAATTATTATCAGACTATGGCTTATCTTTATCTGCTACTATAGATGAAATTGAAGAAAAGAGAAAAGAAGAAATATCTAATCTTGAAAGAAAATTAAAGAGCTGTAGATATTTAGATAGAGCTAAAGAAATCAAAAGAAAGATTAATTCTACTAACATTGAATTTGATTTAATGATAGAGAATATTAAGAGAAGAACATTATCTGGTGATTTAAAGGAACAAGATACTAAAGATAATAAAGCTATAGCTTTAATGGAATTAGAAAAGTTAGTAGATGGTATATTAGAATTTACTGATGAATCTAAAGAAGTAGTTGAAGAAGAAAGAGTTAACTATAATTACAAAGAAATGTCTGATGAAGAAATAGCTAAAGCTCAAGAAGAAATAAATGAGACTCCTCTAAAAACTAGTGAAAATACTCATGATTATTTAGAACCTATTGAATACTTTGCAAATACAAATGTAAAGAAACCTAGAAATCAAGGAGTATATGAGTCAAATGAAGATTATCAAGCATTCCTACAAGAATATTATTCTAGATATGATTTTACTAATACTCAACCAACAAGCAAAGATGAATCTGCTGACTTCTATCAAGGCAAGATAGACTACTCTAAAAATAAAGTTAAAGAATACTTTGATAAATTAAGAGAATCATTATCAGATTTAAGATGGGTATATAATTTCTCATTAACTGAAATTGATAATTTAAATAATGATATAGATTCATATGATAGAGAAAATACTGAAGAATCTAAGAAATATAAAGAAGAAGCTGAAAAAGATATTTCAATGCATGAAAGCTTTATTAAGATGTATGAATCTAAATTAAAGAGAATCAATGAAATAACATCTAAGTTATTTAATGAACCACCAGTTAAAGGTGACATAGTTGTTTCTGTTGAATTTGAAGCTAAAGATGGTAAGTTACAATCTAATATAGTTCCTTTACTATCAATAATAGATGAAGAATTAAGAAAGAAATATGCTAACTTTGATGCGAATAAACAAGTAGATGAAGAATATGAATTTGATTTAAATACTGTAACTAAAGATGATATTAATGACATGATAGGATCATTCATTGATAGTGTTACTGAACAATTATCTGAAAGAGATTATGAAGAAATAGTTTCAGGTAATATTGAAGTAGTAATTGATGGTAAAGTTACAGTTATGCCAATCCATGGATGTGGAGTAAGTATTAAGAGATTATTAAATAATGCTTATGGTTTAACTAAAGTAAATGATAATGATAAAGTATTAACTAAGAAGTTTACTAATAATTATAATGATATGTCTAGATCTGATTTAGAAGCTAGACTAAAAGAAATCGAATCTGAAATGGCTTATAGAACACATGAAGAAAATGGTATGGAAGGTCATGAAGATGATAACTTATTAGATGAATATAAAGAAATTAAAGAAGCATTAAAGAATGCTCCTAAAGCTCCATTAATGGAAGTTGATGTAGAAGAACCTGAATTATCTATTGTATATGGTCAAGATAAGACTAAAGAAGATAATGACGCTGATAAGACTAAAGAGGATAATGGTTCTGATAAAGCTAAAGAAGATAATGGTACTGATAAGGAATTAATATATGGTACTGATGTATCTGATAAGTTTGATGAAGATAAAGTTAAACAAGCTGTAGAAAACTTAGAAAATCCTCCAAAAGACATTAATATGATCTATGGAGTAGATAATTCTTCTAAATATTCAGAAGATATGGTTGATAATATTATTAATGCTACAAATGATACAGTATTAAGACAAGAAACTGAAGAAAATATTGTTGAAGCTAATGATGAAGCAGAAACTGATAAAGAATTAGATTCATCATTAAAAGAAACTGATACTAAAGAAAAAGATTTAATACTTCCACCTGAATTACCAATAGGAATTGAACAAAAACCTGAATTTGATAAGAAAGATGAAGAAGTAAACGATTTAGTAAAACAAATAGAAGATGAACAACCTGAAGAAGAACAAGGTAAAGAAGAAGATACTAATGATGAAAAAGTATTCCGTGTAGTATCAACTAGACCTTTAACAATTAAAGAGAAAATTCCAAGTATCTTAACTAATGTTGCTTCATTAGCATTATGGGGTGTTACAGGAACTGCTATGTATAATTTCGGTGCTTCAAGAAATACTTCAATTTTTGCAGCAGGTTTTGCTGCTATAGCTTCATTCTATGCAATGAATATTGATGATATTAAACATGCTGCTACTAAGTGGAAACTAAAGAGAATGGCTTCTAAATATAAGATTAAATTATTCTTTGGTGATGATGATAAAATTATTGCTAGAACTAAAGATGGTTTAGAATTAGATGAAGAAACTAAAGAAAAATTCCAAAAGGAATTAGATGATTTCTTTGATATATCAGATAGAAATGAAAAAGGATTACCTTTAGTTACAGTTGATACTTTAACTAATGCATTTATCTATAACAAAAAGAATAAAGTAGATGCAGTAAATCCTGATTTAGATCAAGCTGATTATTATGTTGCAAGTGATAAAGAAATAGCTGCTTATAATAAAGTAAAAGATATAAGTGCATTTGAATCTTATGGTAATCATGATTGGTTAGATGATAAAGATAAAGAAGAAGATAAAGCTTCTGAATTAGAAAGATTAAAACAAGAAAAAGAAGCTTTATTAAGAGAATCAAGTAAGTTAGATAAGATTGCTTCATTTGATGATTTAAAAGCTGAATTAATTAGATTAAATCCTGGTATTGAAAAATATATTAAATACGATGGTAATGAAGATGCTCCTGAATTCTTTATTCATGGTGCTGACCCTGAAAAAATAAAATTACCTGAAGGATTTGAATATGCAAATAGTTATATAACAAATATTAATTCGACAAATGGTAGTCCAATTAGTATAAGTGTTATGAAAGATGAACCGGATATAGAAATTGATCCAATTGAAACTATAATAGCTGATTATGGGGATAAATTATTAGCTAATGAAGAAGAATTAAAAGAATTAGCAAGGATTGATGGTAAACATTCATTAGAAGAATTTGAACAAGCTGCAGAAAGATATAGTACAGAAGTTATAAAAACATGGAGGAATAGATGATAGAGATTGGCAATATTGTGACACTAGAAAATCATAAAGATTACTTATTATTAGAAGATGTATCTTTAGGAGAAAGAAAATTCGTATATGCTGTTAGAGTTTTAGAAGATGAAACTCCAACAAACGAATACATAATATTTGAATGTGTATATGCACCAGATGGTGAATATCTTAAAGATGTTAATAATAAAGAAGAATATGATGCTTTAATTGCATTATTCAAAGATAAAATATCAAATAAAATCATATCAGGAGAATACGAAGATATGGTTCAACAAGGAGAATAATAATTCTCCTTTTTTATTGTTATTTTACATAAATTAGCAATACCTATTGACAAGTGCTAATTAAAGTTTTATATTATTATTAGCACTGAAAGAAAAAGAGTGCTAGGAAGTGATAATATGGGTGATAGACAATCAGCAATATTAAGAGATATCGTTGAAAACTACATATCTAATTTCAAACCTGTAAGTTCTAAATCCTTAATTGATAAGTTTGGTGTATCAAGTGCGACTATTCGTAATGATATGGCTGAATTAGAAAGATTAGGATATATTGAAAAGGAACATACTTCAAGTGGTAGGATACCATCTGAAAAGGGTTATAAATACTATGTAGATCATTTGATGCAACCTAAGGAAATGACTGGTGAAGAAGTATTAAAACTTCAAACTATATTAAATAATAATAGTTTAGTTGTTTCTGATGCAATTAATAAGTGTATGGAAATTATTTCTGATATTACACATTACACATCTGTTGTAATTGGAGATTCATCTAAGAATGCTACTTTAAAACAAATAAGTATTATTCCTTTAGATAGTACTCCTAATGAAGATGGTTATAAAAAGGTTGTAGCAGTTCTAGTAACTAATCAAGGTGATGTAGAAAATAAGCAAGTTAATGTTGAAGGTGAAATTGATTTAAAAGAATTAATTCAAACATCTGAAATCATTAATAAAGCATTAATTGGTACACCAATTGATAAAGTTAATGAAAGACTAGAATTAGATATTAAACCAATGATCAAAGAAGTAATAAATAGATATGAAGAAGTATGCAATTTCTTCTCGTCAGCTTTCCGTGATTTTGCTGTAGACAATGCAGATGTTGTCTTTAAAGGTAAAACTAATCTATTAGATTATAAGGAATATAATGATGCTGATAAGTTGAAAGAAATGGTTGCTAAACTTGAAGACAATGAATTAGTTCAACAAATAAGAACTGATGATGAAGGTATAAATGTTTATATTGGTGATGAAACGGAATTTGATAAAGACGTAACTATTATCAAGACACATTATCATGTAGGAAATGAAGAAGGAACTTTAGCTATAATAGGTCCTAAGAGAATGGAATATGATAAAGTTGTAAGTTTACTTAATTTCTTAAAACAATATTTAGATAAATAGGTGATGACATGGAAGAAAAGAAAAAAGAAGAAAAAACAACTGAAGTAGTTGAAGAACCTGTGCATGCTGAAAAGCATCATAAAAAAGAAAACAAGAAGGAACATTTATTAGAGGAAAAGAATGCTTTACTTGAACAAGCATTATCTCAAGAACAAGATAAAGTATTAAGATTAAATGCTGAACTTCAAAATATACAAAGACATAGAGAAGAAGATATTCAAAAACTATTAAAATATGATGGTGAAGAATTAATTAAATCTTTACTACCAATAATAGATAATTTTGAAAGAGCTTTATCTCTAGAGAATGAAGAAAACAAAGTATTTTTAGAAGGATTTAAAATGATATATAAGAAACTTGTAGAAGTACTTGATAATAAAAATGTTAAAGTAGTAGATCAAAAAGATGTAGAATTTGATCCTGCTATACATCAAGCTGTAGCTACTGAAAAAGTAGAAGGCGTAAAAGAAAATATGGTATTAGATGTATTACAAAAAGGATATATCTATAAAGATAAGTTACTAAGACCAGCCATGGTTAAAGTATCACAATAAGAAAGGAAGTAATATATATGGCAAAAATAATTGGTATAGATTTAGGAACAACTAACTCATGTTGTTCAGTATTAGAAGGTGGATCACCTGTAGTAATAGCAAATGCTGAAGGAGAAAGAACAACTCCATCTGTAGTTGCTTTCAAAGGTGATGAAATCTTAGTTGGTGCACAAGCAAAAAGACAAGCAATAACAAATGCTGATAATACTATTGCATCAATTAAAAGATTAATGGGTTCTGGAGAAAAAGTTAAAGCTAACGGA
>CAMPCD010000023.1 GCA_946643435.1 uncultured bacterium | reverse complement strand
GATGAAGATACTAAGATACTTAATTTAGATATTGATGTACCTGAAGAAAAAGAAGAATCAGATGAATATGAAAAGATTGAAGTAGAGGAAGATAAGAATCCTCCAGTTGAAGAACAACCAAAAGAAGAAGTTGTAGAAACTCCTGCTGAAGTTCCAACAATACCAACTGTTGATAATTCAGAAGTGTTAGAAGAATTAGGATTTGACTTATCATTATTCAGTGTAGATATTAATTCTATTCCTCAAATAGATAAGAATAAAGGTAATAAGATAAAAGACTTATTAGATGTACATTTTATAGATATAAATAATATTTATCAAAATCCAAATGTATTAAATATGGACTATGATAAGTTATCTAAGATATTAGATACATTAGAATATTCAGGATGTATTCCATCAACTATAACTTATATATTTAAATATTTAGATAAGATAGATGTTGATAAATTAGTTCAATTAACACATGGGGATACTGATAGTGTTATTACTATATTAATTAATACTATTGATAATCCTGAGATTAAAGATATTGGTGATGAGTTAGGATTAAATAAACAAGAAAAAGATATGCTTATATCTAAGTTAACTCCTGATGAATTACTAGTTATGAATTCATTCACTGAAATAACTAAGACAAATTATAATACATTAAAAGGATTAAATATTAATGAATTAAATAAATGCTTTACTGAGCATCCTAAGAGATTCATGTTAAATCCAGATAGATTTGAAGCTATCTTAGATAAATATGATCCTCAAGACTTAGTAAGATGTATTAATAAGAATGTAGCCGTAATAGACAAGTTATAATACTTGTCTTTTTTGTTTGTTAATAACTTGTAAAATATTCCGTATAAGGTTAAATCAAAAATCGATAATTGTTATAATAGAATTGTATAACTATGATAAGGAGGTAGGGTCTTTATGTCTAAAAATAAGTATTTATTAACAATATTTATCTTTTTAATGTGCCTTATTCCTAGCTTAGTTAGTGCTACATCTATAGAGATGACAGGTTTTGAAGTAGGTGTTCGTAAAGGTCCTGGTACCAACTATGATAGATGGGGATATACAGGTCCTACAGGTGAACTATATACTTTAAAAACAACACAATTATTTAAGACTGAAAGTGGTTGTGAGTCTGGTTATTGGTATCAAGTAGATTACCAAGGTAATACTGCTTATATATGTTCTTCATATGCAATTATTAAGGTAGAAACACTTGTAATAACAGATGAAGCTAGATCACAATGTGAAAGTGAATTAAAAGCAGCAGGTTTCCCTGTAAGTTATTGGGGTCAACTATGTAATTTAAAATATCAACATCCTAATTGGAAGTTTGAATCAGTTTATACAGGTTATGATTTTGCAGCAGCTGTAGAAAAAGAACAATGTAGAGGTTCTATTAGTCAATCAAGTGCAGCTGACTATCAAGATAATACATGTGGAAAAAAATATGATACTGGATATACAGGTGCATCTCAAAAAGCTAATGCATATTATATGAATCCTTTAAATTTCTTAACAGAAGATGCTGTCTTTATGTTTGAATCAGGTTATATTAATCCTAATGTACAAGCTCATTATGCTAATATAGCTACTAAAGTATCAAATAGTACTTTATTAAAGCATATACCTGATTTACCAAATTATATTATGAATGCTTGTCCCGCTAGTAATGTATCAGCACCTTTCTTAGCTGCAAGAATTAGAGTAGAGTTAGGTAAAGGTTTATTATCAAGTGGTGATTATGCAGGGCAATTACAGTCAGCATTATCAGGTAATTATACATCTAGATATGGATATTATTATAGTCCAAGTACTGGATGGTCTAAGGATGCAACTGGAAGAGCTAGTGTTAATAATTACTATAATTTCTATAACATTGGTGCATCCGATGGTGATGGAATTACTCAAAAAGCTTTAGCTTATGCTTATAAACAAGGTTGGGGTGGTCCAGGCTATTCTATGGCTGATGCTAGACAATTAGCTGTAACTGGTGGAGCTCAATGGATTTATCGTAACTATGTTAATGCCGGACAACAAACTATGTATTTTAATAAGTTCAATTTCAACCCTGAAACTATTAATCATGATCATAGTATTGCATCACATGAATATATGACTAATGTATCAGCTCCTTTAACTGAAGGAAAATCATTATATTCAGCATATAAGAATTTAGGTATATTAGATTTACCATATGTATTTGTTATACCTGTATATGCTAATTTAAATGCTGAAATAAATAATAATCCAGGTGGAGCTACAGGAGATACTAATAATGAGAATACAGGATTATCACCATCAACTATGGTTATATCATCAGGTTATCAATTAGATGGTACTATTATAACTAATGTATCATCATCAACAACTATAGGAGACTTTGCAGGTAAGATATCTTCACAAGGTGGTACTGTTGAAGTATATTCTAATAATAATAAAGTAACTGATGGTAATGTTGGTACAGGTATGGTTGTAAGAATAAAGAGTAGTACTTCTGAATCTACTTATACTATAACTGTTAAAGGTGATCCATCAGGTGATGGTAAGATTAATGCTCTTGATTTATTACAAGTTCAAAAGTACATAATAGGTGAAAAGAAGTTAGATAGTATTTATTTTAGAGCAGCTGATGTATCAGGTGATAGTAAAGTAAATGCTCTAGATTTATTACAAATTCAAAAAGGTATACTTGGTTTAAAGGAGATATAGAATATGAAGAAAGTAAATAAACTATTATTATTAATCATAACTGGAATATTATTTATACCTAATGTTGTATTTGCTGCAAATGCAAACTTTAGTGTTTCAGCACCTTCACAAGGAGTAGTAGGTAATCAATTAACTGTTACAGTTACTATTTCATCTACTCAATCATTAGGTGGATGGGAAATGGCTTTATCATATGATAAATCATATTTACAATTATCAAGTGCACCTGAAGGAGCAAATGGTACTCATATAGCTGGAAATGCTACTTCTTCAGGAACTAAGAGTAAAACATATACTTATAGATTTAAAGTATTAAAGTCTGGTACTACAACTGTATCAACTACATCAACAGATGCCTATGGTTGGGATGAAAGTACTTTAAAACCAGTAAATGGTTCTAAAAAGATTGTATTAAAGACACAAGCTGAAATAGAAGCATCTTATTCAGCTAATGCTTATTTAAAATCATTAACAGTAGGTGATTATCCATTAACACCAGTATTTAATAAAGAAACTTATACATATGATGTAGAAGTAGAAAATGAAATTGAAAGTGTAACTATAAATGCTACTAAAGAAGATGCAAATGCTAATGTATCTGGTACAGGTGATAAAGAATTACTTGAAGGACCAAATAAATTTGAAATAGTAGTAACTGCTCAAAAGGGTAATAGTTTAACATATACAGTTAATATAAATAGAAAAGAATTAAATCCTATTAAGGTTACTGTAAATGGTAAAGAGATGGGTATTGTAAGAAAGAAAGATTTATTGCCAGCATTAGAAGGATTTGTTGAATCTACAGTTACTTATGAAGAAACTGAAATACCTGCTTTATATAATGATGTATTAGATTTATATGTAATAGGATTAAAAGATGAAGAAGGTAATATAGAAACATATACATTTACTAATTCATCATTAGGTACTCGTTATATAAGTGTTAAGACAGGTGAAAAGATTATTAATCTTTTATCTTATGAAGAAGAATTATATGGATTTAAAGTAGAAGAATTTACTACAGTAGATTCATTTAAACTTAAAGGTGTTGCATTAAGTAATAATCAATATATCATCAGTGGTAGAGATGTTTTAACAGGTGATGTTAATACATATTTATATGATAAAGTTACTAATACATTTATTCCTTATGATACTACTTTAATTAAAGAAGTATCTGAAAGAAATAAAACATTCTTCTTAGCAGTTATTATATTAGGTGTAGTAGTATTCTTACTATTTATCTTACTAATTACTAAAAAAGGCGATAAACAACCTAAAGAAAAAAAGAACAAAGTAAATGAAGTAAAAGAAATAAAAGTAGAAGAAATAAAAGAAGAACCTGAAGAAATAAAAGTAACTGAGATTAAAGAAGATAAGAAAGCTTCTAAGAAGAAAGTTAAGAAAGAAAAAAATAGATTAAAAGATTTAGAAGAAGTAATTGTTGAACCTCCTAAAGAGGAAGTTAAAAAGAATGACGATGAAGTAGATGATCCTTTAAATGACGATGATGACTTCATGGAATTCTGGGAAACAATGGAAATAAAAACACAAAAGAAATAAGATAGATAATACTATCTTATTTTTTTTGACAACTAATATATATTTTAATATAATACTTGTCGGAAAAAGGGGATTGAATAAAGTGAGTACTTTCAACGTAGAAATATCAGAATTAGACTCTGGCAAAGAAATATTAAGATATTTAGGTAAAGATTACAGCCATCAAAATATAACTAATGTTAGTCAATATATAAGAATGGATTTAGAATCAACACCTATTAATTGGAGTAAACATCATATTAGACATCTTATGTATGAAAATGGTGTTATGAATAGTAATGACTTAGTATATTTACAAACTTCAGGTATAGATGGTGAACTATTAAGAACAAAAATAGCTGATACTTCATTACCTTCTAGAGTGATTACAAATTTAATTAGAAATCATATCTATTATGTTTGGGAATTAATATGTTTACATGAAGAAGAATTTAAATCATTAGATGGTCTTGGTTCTTCATCTATACAAACTGTTGTTGATTATATGACTAAGAATAATCTAAAGTTTAAAGAAGTGAAAAAAACATCTATAATTAAGAATATGGTTATAAATGAAGAAGGTTTTGATAGATTATCTGTAAGTGATGCTATCAAGATAAGTGAATTAAAATCAAGAAATAAATTTATTGAAAAACAAATAGAATTATATCGAATTGAACAAGAACAAAACAATAAAACTATTCAAAAGTTATTATTTAATAAAGAAAGATAGTAAACCTATCTTTTTTTGTTATCTTTTTATTTGTATAATTAAAATAGGTGATACTATGAACAAGAAGATAAGTATTGTAGTATTGTTATTATTACTTTCCATTGGTTTTGCAGCTGTTACTACAAATCTAATTTTAAACGGTCAAGCAAGAATTGGAGCTAATTCTGATTTTGATGTGTATTTTTCTAATGCGATGTCTTATAATGATGAAGACACTATAGAAATATCTAGTGATAAACATTCTTTAAATTTTAATACTAGATTATTAGATGAAGCTAATAATGATAAATCTATCTTTTTATATGAAATTACAAACGGTTCTATGGAATTTGATGCAAATGTAACTTTTAATCTTAATATAAATTCATCAATCGATTATTCTGATTATATTTCTACAGTTTTATTGTATCTAGATCCCGAAAATGAAACAGAAGTAGAAATAACGAATGAAACAGTAATAAACATACCAGCAGGTTATACTAAACAAGGAAAAATAATTATTGACTTGAAGAAAAATGTTACTGAAAACATACAAATATCATTTTCTGTATCTATGAATGTTACTGCTGTAGAAGGCACAGGTTATGTTGAACCACCTATATGTGATTTAAGTGAGAGTAATTGTGACTCGGTAGAACTAGGTGGTAAGGTTAAAGTAGGCGATGAGATTTTTTATTACGTAGGTGGTCGCGATCAAAAGAAAATATATATAGCCCAATATAATTTGGGTGTAGGTAATGGTTTTGAAACACCTACTAATAAGCAAGAACCAACAGCTGATGGTGTCACATTAGGAACTATAGCTTTCCAAAATAAAAAAATGACAACGGGTATGGATGATGACATGAATCCTATAGAGGTTGAAGCACCTAATCAAACTGGTTATTGGGTTGATGATTCTAATCAATTAAAGAGCGAATATGGTTCTTCATATCCTGCTGATGTATATGATTCTAATTGTATATTTAAACAATATGTAGATGATTATGTTGCTTCTCTTAATGTAAGTGAAGAAGTTGATGGGTCTATTTTAACTAAAGACATGTATGATTATATTTACACAAATCTTCCTACCGATAAACTGATTGAAATATTTAATTCTAATTTTTGGTTAGGTACTGCTACTAGTTATTTATTTGTAGGAGAATCACCAAAAAATGAAAATGGAAGAAGGATTACTGCAAATAAATCAGCAATATTAGTAAGTGGTGTAAGACCGATATTACTTATAGATAATCCTAAATAATAAAATATATAAAGATAGTTTTATAACTATCTTTTTTGTTATATTATTTGTATAATTAAAATAGGTGATGCTTATGAAAAATAAAATAAGTATTGTAGTCTTGTTATTATTACTCACAATTGGTTTTGCAGCTGTTACTACAAATTTAATTATTAATAACCAAGCTAAAATTGGAATTTCTAATGATTATGATGTATATTTTTCTAGTGCTTCTACTGAAGCTGGTAGTACTGCTACAATAACTAATAATGGGTATACACTTAATTATTCTACTAAATCATTGGTAAATGTTGGTGATTACTCAGAGCTTTTTTATGAAGTATATAATGAATCTACTCAGTATGATGCTGATGTTGAAGTAACATTAAATGTTAATACTATAGTAGATGGTGTAGATTATTCTGATTATATACAAATTTTTAGAGATGGTTTTATTGATGGCGAGTCTAAGACAGTAGGAAGATCGAGTTCTGAAGAAGGAAATATTGGAGTTCAATTAATTCGTCCTGTTACTGAAAATATTCAATTATCATTTACTGTTTCAATGAGTCATAAACCTATAGAGCAAAATTCTATATATGAAAGTGATGAACCTGAAGATGTATGTGATTTTACTGAAGAAAGTTGTTCACCTAATGATATTGGTTCAAAAATTAAATTTGGTGATGAAGAATTCTATTATCTAAAAACTGAAAGTGATGAAAATAATCGTATTCAAAATTTTATAATACCTAGATATAATTTGGGAGTTGGAGAAGATTTTGAAACACCAACAAATAGACAAGAACCAACAGCTGACGGTGTAACAAAAGGAATTATAGCTTTTCAAAACAAAAGAATGCAAACAATTATGGATGATGATTTAAATCCTATAGAAGTTGAAGCTCCTGATCAGGTTGGGTATTGGGTTGATGATTCTAATCAATTAAAGAGTGAATATGGCACTTCATATCCTGCTTATGTATATGATTCAAATTGTATATTTAAACAGTATATTGATGATTATATATCCTATTTAAATTCTATGTTGTATGATAGTAAAGATTATCTTGTTACTGGAAGAATAATGACTAAGAGTGATATTGATGAACTGATGAACAATGGAGATTATGCATTATCAAGAAAGATTCTTAATAGTACTTTTTGGTTAGGTGATGCTAGTAGTTATTCACACTTATATATATCTCCTAATATGGAAGATAATAGACCAACTACTGGTAATGCTATATTTTATAATAAGTTCGGTGTAAGACCTATGATCATAATAAAATACTTTGGAAAATAAAAAGGATTAGAAAGATAGTTTTATAACTATCTTTTTTATTTATTTGTTATAATAGTAATAGGTGATACTTATGAAAAAGAAAATAGTATTAATAGATGGTAATAACTTAATGTTTAGAGCTTACTTTGCAACAGCTTATACTGGTAATCTTATGAAGAACTCTAAAGGATTATATACAAATGCTTTATATGGTTTTACTAATATGATTAATAAAATAATTAATGAAGAAAAACCAGAGTATTTATTTGTTGCTTTTGATAAGGGTAAATCATTTAGACATGAAGAATATAAAGACTATAAAGCTGGTAGAAATAAAACTCCTGATGAATTAAAAATGCAATTACCTTATGCAAGAGATTTACTTGATAAAATGGGTATTAAATGGTTCGAAGTAGATAATTATGAAGCAGATGATATAGTTGGTACTGTTTGTAAATGGGCTGATGAAGATAAAGATTGGGATGCTTTATTAGTTACATCTGATCATGATTATTTACAATTAATAAGTGATGAAGTATCAATTAAACTTCTAAGACCTAAAGATTATATTAAATATGATCCTAATACATTTAAAGCTGAATATGGAATAGATCCTATTAAAGTAATAGATTTAAAAGCTCTAATGGGTGATGCATCTGATAATATTCCTGGTGTACCTGGTGTAGGTGAAAAGACAGCTTTAAAGTTATTAGTTGAATATGGAGACTTAGATGGTGTATATAATCATGCTGATGAAATAAAAGGTAAATTAGGTGAAAAGATAAGAGAGAATAAAGAATCAGCTTATTTCTCTAAAAGAATGGCTACTATCTATAGAGAAGTACCTATTCCATACACATTTGAAGATTTCAAGTATAATGGACCTACCGAAGAATTAGATGATTATTTCTATGAATTAGAATTCTATTCATTAATTAATAAACATAAAAACAAAGATGAAATTAAAATAGAACATACATTTAAAGAATTAACTAATGTTAAAGATATAGATTTAAAAGATCCTATTTCATATTATATTGAATGTGATAATGTTAATTATCATGATGCTAATATAATTGGTATGGGATTATACGATGGTACAACTGCTTGGTATGTACCAAATGATATGATAAATGAAGTATTTGATTATACTAAAGATGTACCTAAGTATACATTTGATTTAAAGAAGAATATGGTATTACTTAAGAATGTTTCTTTAAATACTATATATGATACTAATATTGCAGTATATTTACTTAATAAGAATATTAAAGATGATCTATCTATTCTTATGAATCATGATGATATTAATATACCTTTATATAATGATATTCTTAAAGATCAATCAGATATAAAGAATATTGTCACTTTAAAAGCTAGATATATATATGATTCACATGATAAATATATCCAAGATTTACGTATGGAAGATAGTATTAAACTATTTGATGAAATAGAAATGCCTTTAGTTAAAGTACTTGCTACCATGGAATTAAATGGTATTAAATGTGATAAAAATATATTAGAAGAACAATCTAATTCTATTAAGAAAGAAATAGATACTCTTGTTAAAGAAATATATGATCTTGCAGGTATGGAATTCAATATTTCATCACCTAAACAATTAGGTGAAGTATTATTTGATAACTTACAGTTAAAAGGTGGTAAGAAGACTAAAACAGGTGCTTATCAAACAGGTGAAGATGTATTATTAAAGATTAAAGATGATCATCCAATTGTAGATAAGATATTAGAATATAGAAAACTAACTAAACTAAATAGTACTTATTTAGAAGGATTAGCTAAATATATTAAAGATGATGGTAAGATACATACTATCTATAAACAAACATTAACTAGAACAGGTAGATTATCATCTGTAGATCCTAACTTACAAAATATACCTACAAGGGATGAATTAGGTAAGTTAATAAGAAAAGCCTTTATACCAACTAATAAGTTATTCTTATCATGTGATTATTCTCAAATAGAATTAAGAGTATTAGCACATATTTCAAAAGATGAAAAATTAATTCAAGCTTTTAATGATGGTGAAGATATACATGCATCAGTTGCAGCTAATATATATGGTAAAGATATAAAAGATGTAACTAAGAATGAAAGACGTTCTGCTAAAGCTGTTATATTTGGTATAGTATATGGTATATCAGGATTTGGTTTAGGTGAAGACTTAGGTATATCTAGAAAAGAAGCAGATGCTTTTATTAAGAAATACCTTGAATTATATAAAGGTGTTAAAGAATATATGGATTTAACTGTATCAAGTGCTCAAGAATCAGGTTTTGTTAAAACTATGATGGGAAGAAAAAGATACATTGAAGAATTATCTTCATCTAACTACATGGTAAGAGAGTCAGGTAAAAGAATGGCTATGAATACTCCAATTCAAGGTACAGCTGCTGATATCTTAAAAATGGCTATGATAAGTATCTATGAAGAATTTGAAAGAAGTAATATTAAATCAGATATGTTATTACAAATACATGATGAATTAATATTTGATATAGTAGATGGTGAAGAAGATAAAGTTAAAGATATAGTAACTAATATCATGGAAAATATTATTAAACTAGAAGTACCTTTAAAGGTATCACATGACTTTGGTGAAGATTTATATGAAACTAAATAAAGTGTAAACGATACACTTTATTTTTTTATCAAGTATTATATTTTTCTTAGATAATTATATAATATAAGTATAAGGAGTGTATTTATGGATTATATTCAAGAAGAAGACTATGAAAAAGAACCACCTAAAAAGGATAAGAAGATTCTTATATTAATAATTGTAATTATATTATTAGTTCTTATTATAGCTGGTATCTTAGTTTATTTCTTAGTTATTAAGAAAGATAATAAGAAAACTAGTATACCTACAACTACAACTAAACCATATGATTTTAAAATACCTAGAAATCTTTCTGAATATGAATTAATGATTAAAGATGAAATACTTGATAATGAATCTAGAGAATTAATTATCCAAGATAATTCATTTAAGAAGATTGAAATAAAGAAGTGTAGTAATAAAGGTATATTTAAAGACAATAAAGATGATCATGAAATAGAATATGATTGTACTTACTATATACCTAATGAATCTTATGATTATTTTGTTACTATTGATAATAAGTTTAGATTTAAAGAACATTCAGAATATACATGTGGATTACCTTTATACTATATTGGAGATAATTATGTTATTTATTATTTACCTAGTTGTGCACCAGGTGAAAATAAACTAATTATATATAATCAATATCAAGGTGAATCATTTAAAGCAGGATATGATGCTCCATATGTAAATACTTATGAATTTTATGAAACAAATAATAAACATTATAGACCATTTATTAAAGATGGATATTTATTCTTCTTAGCTTCTCAAAATACAGGAGATGAAAACAATAATAGTACTTGTAATGTATATAGAATGAATCTAAGTAATACTAAATTAACTTATGATTTATCATCACCATTTGAATGTAACTATGGTGCTTAAAATTATAGAAGATTAATATCTTCTTTTTTTATATGCTATAATGTTATCAGGTGATTAATATGCCAGAGATAGCAGAGGTAAGAACAGTAGCTAAAGTATTAAAGAAGAATATAATAGGTAGAACTATTAAAGATATTAAATATAGATATGATGGTATTATCAAGACTGATAAAGATGAATTTAAAAATATTTTAATAGGTAAAACTATAACTGATATTAATACCTTTGGTAAATGGATAATTATTAATTTAGATGATTATACAATATTATCTCATTTACGTATGGAAGGTAAGTATTATATAAAAGATAAGAATGAAGAATATGAAAAGCATGAACATATTATATTTACTCTTGATAATGGATTAGACTTAAGATATAAAGATGTTCGTAAGTTTGGAATATTAATGCTAGTTAAAACTAAAGATATCTATAATATACCTGAAATAGCTAAATTAGGTATAGAACCAGATGATGATAAATTAACTGATAAATATATATATGATTCAATACATAAAAGTAATAAGCCTATAAAAGAATTATTATTAGATCAATCAATTATCAATGGATTAGGTAATATATATGTAGATGAAGTATTATTTGCATCAGGCATTAAACCCACTAGATTAGGTAAAAAAGTTACTTTAAAAGAATGTAATAAGATTAAAGAATCTTGTAAGAGTATTATTACTAAAGCAACTGAATTAGGTGGTACAACAATAAGAAGTTATACTTCATCATTAGGTGTAGAAGGTAAGTATCAAGATTACTTAAAAGTACATACAAAAGTTAATAAACCATGTCCTGTATGTGGAACAATTATCAAAAAAATTAGAGTAGGTGGAAGAGGAACCTACGTATGTACGGGGTGTCAAAAATAAAATAAAAAAAGTTATAAAAATATGATTGACATTAAGATTTTAATCTTATATATTTAAGGTAGAAAAAAGCCAGTGGTCCCAACTGTATAATCGGGGAAAAGAAGTAGGTGTTAACCGGCTGAAGTTCGTGGTTACAAAAACGGAAGAGAGCACACTCTTCCATTTTTTTATTTAATTTGCTATTATAAATCTAGGTGATAATATGGAAAAATCAAAAGTATATTTTACAAAAGAAATAACTCCTGAAAGTTTAATTAAAATATATGAAACTCTTGGAGTAGAATTGGATGGTAATGTAGGTATTAAGATATCTACTGGAGAAAAAGGTTCAATTAATTACTTAAAACCTGAATTAATAGGTGATTTAGTTAATAAATTAAATGGAACTATCATTGAATGTAATACTGCATATCCAGGTAAAAGAAATACAGTAGAAGATCATATGAAAGTTGCTGAAGAACATGGATTTACTACAATAGGTAAAGGTGTAGATATCATGGATGGACCTGGTGAATTTAAGATACCAGTTAAAAATGGTAAACACTTAGAATATGACATTATAGGTGAAAACTTTAAGAAATATGATTCTATTCTTAATTTAGCTCATGGTAAAGGGCATGCTATGGGAGGATTTGGTGCAAACTTAAAAAACCAATCAATAGGTATAGCTTCTCGTAATGGTAAAGCATATATTCATGCATGTGGACATACAGATGATCCTAATAAATGTTGGAGTGATAATCACGAACAAATACATTTTATAGAGTCTATGGCTGAAGCAGCAAAAGCAGTATCTGATTATTGTAAAGATACAAATAAAAAGATTATTTATATAACTGTTATGAATAATATATCTGTAGATTGTGATTGTGATGCTCATCAAGGTAAACCAGTTATGGGTGATTTAGGTATTATTGGATCATTAGATCCTGTAGCTAATGATCAAGCTTTCATAGATATGCTATGGAATTCAACTGATCCAGGACATGTTAAAATGATGGAACGTGTTGATAGACAAGAAGGAAGACATATAACTGAATATGCTGAAGAACTAGGACTAGGTTCTACAGAATATGAATTAATTGAAATATAATTATAAATAATATTTGAATAAAAAATATTTTGTATTATAATGAAAGTACAAGAAGAATACTACATCATTGAAATACAAATATTTAATTTATTAGAAGATGTAGTTTTTACATCTTCTTTTATTTTTGAAAGTAGTTGTCAACATTTACATTTTACATTTTAGTAAGAATATCACATAAAATCGTGGGTCTAAAAAGGCCTTAATTAAATAAATTGTAAAAAAATACAAAATGTTGCACTTGCAACAAAAATAAAAAAATACAAGTGTTATGATTAAAGTGTAATATAGAGGAGAGGTAAAAATGAAAATCATTAAGAGAGATGGATCAATAGTTGACTATTGTCCTGAGAAAATTGAAATTGCTATCGGCAAGGCAAATGCAGAAGTAAACGAAGCGGAACGTGTTACTGATGCACAAATTAAGAACATTGTTAAGTATATTGAAAAACTTAATAAGAAAAGAATGTTAGTTGAAGACATTCAAGATATTATTGAAACAAGATTAATGGAAATTGGTAAATTCGAACTAGCTAAGACTTATATCAGATATAGATATACAAGAGAATTAGTTAGAAGAAGTAATACTACTGATAAATCTATTAAAGAATTAATTGATGGTGAATCAGAATATTGGAATACTGAAAATTCTAATAAGAATGCTAGAGTAGTTACTACTCAAAGAGATTATTTAGCTGGTATTACATCTACAGATATTACTCGTAGATTCTTGCTACCTGAAGATATCGTTAAAGCACATGATGCTGGTATTATTCATTTCCATGATGCAGATTATTTTGCACAAAATGCATTACATAACTGTGATTTAATTAACTTGGAAGATATGTTACAAAATGGAACAAGTATAAATGGTGTTATGATTGAATCTCCTCATAGATTCTTAACAGCTATGACTATAGCAACACAAATCATTACATCAGTTACATCATCACAATATGGTGGTGCAACAATTACATTAACTCATTTAGCTCCATTTGTTAGAAAATCATATGAAGCATATGTTAAGAAATATGAAAAGAGAAAATTAACTAAGAAACAAGTAGAAGAATTTGCTATGGAAGATTTAAAGAAGGAAATAGTAGATGGTGTTCAAACTTTCCAATATCAAATTAATTCCATGACAACTACAAATGGTCAAGCTCCATTCTTATCAGTTGCTATGTATTTAGGTGAAACTGATGAATATAAAGAAGAACTTGCTATGATCATTGAAGAAGTTTTAAATCAAAGAATTCAAGGTATGAAGAATGAAAAAGGTGTTTATATAACTCCTGCATTCCCTAAATTATTATATGTACTTGAAGAAGACAATATTAAACCAAAATCTAAATATTATTATTTAACTAAGTTAGCTGCTAAGTGTACAGCTAAACGTATGGTTCCTGATTATATTTCTGAAAAGATTATGAAGGAACTAAAGAAGAATGAATATGGTGAAGGTGAATGTTATCCATGTATGGGATGCCGTTCATTCTTAACTCCTGATAGATCTATTTCATTAGGTAATATTGCTAAAGCAGGAAACTATGTTGAAGGTAAAGGTAAATACTATGGTAGATTTAATCAAGGTGTTGTTACAATTAACTTACCTGATGTAGCTTTATCTTCTGGTAAAGATATGGATTTATTCTGGAAGATTTTAAATGAAAGATTAGAGTTATGCCATAGAGCATTACAAATCAGACATGAAAGATTATCACATGCTACATCTGATGTTGCTCCAATCTTATGGCAACATGGTGCATTAGCAAGATTAGATAAAGGTGAATCAATTCATGAATTATTACATCATGGTTATTCAACTATATCACTTGGTTATGCTGGATTATATGAATGTGTTAAATATATGACTGGGCATTCTCATACTGACAATGGTAAAGGTAAAGAATTTGGTCTAGAAGTATTACAAAAATTAAATGATGCATGTAAAGAATGGAAGGCTGCTGAAGATATTGATTATTCAGTATATGGTACTCCAATTGAATCTACAACTTATAA
>CAMPCD010000022.1 GCA_946643435.1 uncultured bacterium | reverse complement strand
ACAACCAGTACAGCCAGTTGCTCAACCAGTTGAGATGCCTCAACCAGTACAACAAACTCCAGTTGCACCTCAAGAGCCACCTAAAGATACTAATATATTTGATTAAAATAAAAAGAACATCATTGATGTTCTTTTACTATATTTTTCTATATAATCCAATAGCTTTACCTAAGATAGTACAATTCTTTAATATAATAGGTTCAAGCATATCATTTTCAGGTTGTAATCTAATATGATCAGCTTCTTTAAAGAATCTTTTTAATGTAACTTCTTTATCATCAGTCATAGCTACAACAATATCACCATTATTACATGTTTGTTGTTGTTGAACTATAACTATATCTTTATCATGAATACCTACATTAATCATTGAATCACCATTACATTGAAGAGTGAATACAGTTTTATTTTGAGGTATTAAAGAAGCAGGTAATGAGAATGTTTCTTCAGGATTTTCAATTGCTTCAATTGGATCTCCACAAGCAACTTTACCTAGTAAAGGAACATTTATAACTTCTTCTTGAGTATCATATTCATTATCAACACATAATTCGATTGTTCTAAATTTAGAGTTTTGTTTTTTAATAAAACCTTTTCTTTCAAGTTCTTTTAAATGTGTATGAACTGTAGCAGGTGAAGATAATCCTAAACCAGCACATATTTCTCTAACAGCTGGTGGATATCCATGCTCACTCATATATTTTTTAATAAAATCTAATACTTTTGATTGTTTATCAGTCATATTATTACCTGATGATTTTCTCATTTTAGTTACCTCCTAATATCTAATTACATAATAACAAACATAAATACTAATGTCAAACATTTGTTTATAAAATAATATTAAAAATAATAGTAGTTTATTATTCTATTTTTTGATATAATCTTTTAGATGTGAGGTGTTAATATGCAAGTACCTGATATGATGGAAGCAAAGAAAAGAGTTAAAGATAATAATACTGAGTTTATCTATGTTAATCCAATCATGAATAATAAATTCATGGGTAAGAAGTATTATATACGTACTTACGGATGCCAAATGAATGTACATGACTCTGAAGAAATTGCTGGTATTTTAGAAAATTTAGGTTTTGTTCCATGTGAAGAAATGGAAGAAGCTGATTTAGTATTATTAAATACATGTGCAATAAGAGAGAATGCACATGATAAAGTATTTGGATTCTTAGGAAGATGCAAACATATTAAAGAACAAATTAATAAAGATTTAATTATTTGTTTATGTGGATGTATGGCACAAGAAAGATCAGTAGTAGATGAAATAATGAGTAATCATAAATATATAGATTTAGTATTTGGTACTCATAATATTCATGAATTACCTGAATACTTAATGAATTTAAATGGCAAATTAGATGTTGAAGTTAAATCTAATGATGAAAATGTATATGAAATAGGGGAAGAATTTGTAAGAACATCTAAATATTCTGCATGGGTTAATATCATGTATGGATGTGATAAATTCTGTACTTATTGTATAGTTCCATATACAAGAGGAAAAGAAAGATCTAGAAAGTCATCAGATATCTTAAAAGAAGTATGTAAGTTAAAACAAATGGGTTATAAAGAAGTAACTTTATTAGGACAAAATGTTAATGCCTATGGTAAAGATAGAGAAGATGAAATATCATTTGCTAAACTATTAGAAGAAACAGCTAAGATTGGTATTGAAAGAATTAGATTTGTAACTTCTCATCCATGGAACTTTACTGATGAAATGATAGATGTAATAGCTAAATATGATAATATTATGCCTTATATACATTTACCATTACAAAGTGGATCAGATAAAATACTTCGTTTAATGGGTAGAAGATATACAAAAGAAGAATACTTAGATTTATATAATAAGATTAAAACTAAAGTTAAAAATGCTTCTATTACAACAGATATAATAGTTGGTTTCCCTGGTGAAACAGAAGAAGACTTTGAAGAAACATTAGATGTTGTTAATAAGTGTAAGTATGATGGCGCATTTACTTTTATATTCTCACCAAGAGTAGGTACTCCTGCTGCTTCAATGAAAGATGATACTCCATTAAAAGTTAAAGAAGAAAGATTACATAGATTAAATGAATTAATTAATAAATATTCTAATGAATCTAATGCTAAATACAAGAATCAAAAAGTAAAAGTTTTATTAACTGATTATTCTGATAGAGATAAATTTAAATTAGCTGGTTATACTGAAACAATGAAACTAGTTAATGTTGATTGTGATGAAAAATTATTAGGAGAAATAGTAGAAGTTACTATAACTGATACTAAATCCTTCTCAATGGACGGAAAAGTAGAGTAATATCTACTTTTTTTGTATACTAAATAACGTTTTATTTGTTATAATTAAAAAGTGGAAGGGATGAATTAAGATATATGAAAATATTATCTGTAAATGCTGGTAGTTCTTCATTAAAATTCCAAATGTATGAAATGCCAGAAGAAAAAGTTTTAATATCAGGTACATTTGAACGTATTGGTATTGAAGGTGGTATGTATACCATAAAACTAAATGGTGAAAAAATAAAGAAAGAAAAAGACTTAGCTGATCATTCAGTTGCTGTTCAAACATTAATTGATGAGTTACTAGAAAATAAAGTAATTGAATCATTAGATGAAATAAAAGGTGTTGGACACAGATTAGTTCATGGTGGAGAAAAGTATGCTTCATCAGTAGTAATCAATGATGATGTAATTAAGACAGTAGAAGAGTTAAGTGATTTAGCTCCACTACATAATCCAGCTAACTTAATAGGTGTTAGAACATTTATTGATAAAATACCTAATGCTATTCAAGTTGGATGTTTTGATACAGCATTCCATCAAACAATGGAAAAAAGAGAATTCTTATATGCAGTACCTTATGAATGGTATGAAAAATATGGTGTAAGAAGATATGGTTTCCATGGAATGTCTCATAATTATATAGCAAATAGAACTGCTGAAATATTAGGAAATAAGAATGCTAGAATTATTTCTTGTCATATTGGTAATGGTGGTTCATTATGTGCAATAAAAGATGGTAAATCAATTGATACATCAATGGGATTTACACCTAATGCTGGTTTAATGATGGGATCACGTTCTGGTGATATTGATGCTACATTAATACCATTCATTATGAATAAAACAAATGAATCATTAGAAGAAGTTATTAATGATTTAAATAAAAAATCTGGTTATTTAGGAGTATCAGGAATATCTTCTGATTCAAGAGATATTGAAGCTGCTGCTAATGAAGGAAATGAAAGAGCTCAATTAGCTCAAGACATGTATGTTGAAAAGATAGTTAACTATATAGCTGAATACTATTTAGAATTAGGTGGAGCTGATGCTATTGTATTTACTGCAGGTGTTGGTGAAAACTCTAAGACTACTAGAAAAGCTATTATTGATAGATTAGCTCCTTTAGGAATTAAATTAGATGAAGAAGCTAACAATGTTAGAGGAGAAGAAAAACTTATCTCTACTCCTGATTCAACAGTTAAGGTATATGTAATTCCAACTGATGAAGAAGTTATGATTGCTAGAGATACATATAATTTTATAAATAAATAGAGAGTGTGATTATATTGTTTAATAATTTAGATAAACAAATAATTAAAAAGATTAAAGAATACAAAACTATTGTGATAGCAAGACATATAGGACCAGATCCTGATGCCATTGCTTCACAAATAGCTTTAAGAGATATCATAAGATTAAACTTTGAAGATAAAGAAGTTTATGCTGTAGGTATAGGAGTATCTAAGTTTAAATTCATTGGTACTATGGATAAAATAGATAATATTAATAAAGAAGAAGCTTTATTAATAATATTAGATGTACCTGAATTTGTTAGAGTAGATGGAGCTAAGAGAGATGAATATGCTTATACAATTAAGATAGATCATCATCCATGTAGTCATCCTGAATGTGATATAGATTTAATTGATGAATCTGCATGTTCAACTTGCCAAATCTTATCTCAAATAGTATTTAATAATGAAATAACTATAGATAAAGCATCTGCTGAAAAACTATTCACTGGAATAGTGTCTGATTCAGATAGATTCTTATTAAGTTATACAACACCTCTTACATTTGATATAGCATCACGTTTACTTGATATCTATAATTTAGATTTATCAAAGATATATGATAATTTATATGCTAGACCATTAAGTGAAAGAAAGTTTGAATCATTTATTATTAATAATTTAACTATTACTGAAAATGGTTTTGGTTATATCAAATTAACTAATGAAGATTATAAAAAGTATGATGTTGATTCTAATACTGCATCTAATATGATAAATGATTTTAATCATATTAATGAATTAAAGTGTTGGGCTTTCTCATCATATGATGAAAAAAATAAAATATATAGAATTAATATTCGATCAAATGGGGTCATAATAAATGATGTCGCTCAACAATATAATGGTGGAGGTCATAAATTTGCCTCAGGTGCAAGATTAACTACACCAGAAGAAGTTGATGAACTATTTAAAGCATTAGATAAAAGATGCGAGGAAAGTAAATAAGACATATGTAAATATGTCTTTTTATTTTGACAAAAAGTATTTATTGAAATTGTTTATTTTGATATATTGAAATTAATATAGGAGGCTGTATGAATAGAATAAGTAAGATTAGTTTACTAGCATTGTTACTAATGATTGCTGTTGGATTTGCAGCAGTAACTACTAATTTAATTATTAATGGTAATGCTAAACTAAGTTCTAGTTTAGATGATTTTCAAGTAATTTTTACATCTGCTTCAGCTACAAATGGAGTAGCAAATGTAGGTAATAATGGAACAACTATATCATTTGATTCAAATGTATTAGTTAATCCTGGAGATTCTTCAACTTTGACTTATACAGTATCAAATAACTCTAAAGAATATGCAGCTAATATAGTTTTGAGTATATTAGGTGAAAATGGTTCTTTATTTAATTCAGAATATGTAACAATAACTGAAACTACAACTATACCTAGTAGAATAGAAGCAAGATCAAGTGAAACAGGTGTATTAACAATTACATTAAATCAATTAGTTACAACTGATATGCAATTACATTTTAGTGTTCAAATAGATGCAACACCAGTAGAAATAGATACACCAGGAAGTGGAGATATAACACCAATTAGATATGGTCCTGGTTTATATGATGAAAATGGTAATTTATTAGCTTCATGGAGTGCTTTAGTTAATGAATATGGAATGGATTATGAAACTGATTATGAATACGATCCATCTGAAGATACATTATTAAAAACTATAATGAGTGATCATGAAGAATTATCATCAGGTAAAAAATTGATATTCCCAGAAGGTATAACTCATATTGGAGAAAATTCATTTTTTGATACTCAATTAGAAGAAGTTGTTTTACCTCAATCTTTAGTAGTAATACCTAATCACGCATTTGCGTACAATTATAATTTATCTAAAATAACTTTTTCTGATAACGTAATATCTATAGGTGATGGTGCATTTTCTAGTTGTCCAATTACTGAATTCAACATTCCACCAACCTTAACTCATTTAGGTGATATGGCTATATCGGGGACAAAAATTGTAGATATTGTAATACCAGATACAGTTATTGAATTTGGTGACACAATGTTTGAATGTTGTGAAGAATTAAAAACAGCAGTGCTGCCTAGCCACTTAACAGAAATACCTCGTTCTACATTTTTTGAGTGTTGGGCTCTAGAATCAGTTGTTATACCTGATGGAGTAACCAAAATAGGTGAAAGTGCTTTTGAAAGTTGTTCTAGTTTAAAATATGTTAATATACCATCAGGTGTTACTGAAATAGGTGAAATGGCATTTGCTTTTAGTGGGCTTGAATCAATAGAAATACCAGAAGGTGTAACTACCTTAGGAGCACAAACATTATATGGAACAAATCTTACTGAATTAAATATACCAAGTGGACTAACAACTATAAATAGAAATGCAATTCAAGATATTCGTACTCTAGAAACAATAAATGTTGATTCTAATAATCCTAGTTTTGCTGATATAGATGGAGTATTATATACTAAGGATTTAAAGTCTTTAATTCTCTATCCAGTAGGTAATTCTCGTACTACTTATACAGTACCAACTGGAACAACAGTAATTCAAGAAAGTGCATTTTATTATTCAAAGCTTACCGAAATAAATCTCCCTTCGGGATTACTAGAAATAGGTACTCGTGCATTTGATAAATGCTATGAAATAACTACATTAACTATTCCTGCAAGTGTTACAAAAATAGGCACTAGAATATTTGACGGCTTATATCAATCTCTAAAAATAGAATCTGTAATATTTGAAAATACGACAGGCTGGAAGGCTAACAAAACTAGTTTATCTTCTACGGATTTAGCTAATCCAACAACTGCTAAAAACTATTTGGTAAATACTTATAAAAATGTTACATGGACAAGATCATAGTATAAGACATGTTTACAACATGTCTTTTTTGTTTGCCTTTTATTTGCTATAATACTTTTCAGGTGATTATTATGTTAGAGATAAAACATATTACTAAAACATATAAGACTGAAGGATTTACGCAAAAAGCATTAGATAAAGTATCAGTAAACTTTAGAGAATGTGAATTTGCTTCTATATTAGGACCATCTGGTTCAGGTAAAACTACTTTCTTAAATATTATAGGTGGTTTAGACCATTATGATTCAGGTGATTTAATAATAAATGAGATATCAACTAAGAAATATAAAGATTCTGATTGGGATGCGTATCGTAATCATAGAATTGGTTTTGTATTTCAATCGTATAATTTAATATCTCATCAATCAATACTTAATAATGTTAAATTAGCTTTAACTTTATCAGGTATATCTAAGACTGAAGCTACTGAAAGAGCTAAGAAAGCATTAAAAGAAGTTGGATTAAAAGATCATATGCATAAAAGACCAAATCAATTATCAGGTGGTCAAATGCAAAGAGTTGCTATAGCAAGAGCATTAGTTAATAATCCAGATATAGTATTAGCTGATGAACCTACAGGTGCATTAGATTCAGAAACTTCTAAACAAATTATGAAACTATTAAAAGAAATATCTAAAAATAAATTAGTTATCATGGTAACTCATAATCCTGAGTTAGCTGAAGAATATTCTTCAAGAATAATTAATTTAAAAGATGGTGAAATAGTATCTGATACAAATCCATATGATGGTAAAAAAGATACTAAACAAAACTTAATAGAAGAAATAAAAAGAGAAAAGAAAACTAAAATGTCTTGGTTTACTGCTTTAATGTTATCATTTAATAATTTGATGACTAAAAAGGGTAGAACTGTTCTAGTATCAATTGCTGGATCAATTGGTATAATTGGTATTGCTTTAATACTTGCAGTATCAACAGGTTTCCAAGGTTATGTTGATTCTATCCAAGAAGAAACATTAACATCATATCCATTAACAATTATGAAAGAATCAGTAGATATAACTAGTATGGTTCTAGGTTTATCTATGGATAATACTAATCATGATGAATATAATGATGGTAAAGTACATGAATTGCAACAAATGACTACTACATTAGGTTCAATTAAATCAAATGATATTAAATCATTTAAGAATTATTTAGATGATCATAGAAATGATTTATCTAAAGATGTATCAACAATAGGATATATGTATTCAGTAGATCCAATTATTTATACATATGATGCAAGTAATACACTAGCGCAATTGAACCCATCAACTATGATGTCATCTATGTATTCATCTAATGTTACTACATCAGTTGGAAATATGACATCTGCATATCAACCAATGCTTAATAATGAAAATATTATTAAAGATCAATATGAATTATTAGATGGTAAATGGCCAACTAAATATGATGAAATGATTATAGTATTACCTGATAGAAATTCCATATCAGATTTAATTGTTTATTCATTAGGTTTAAGAGAAGTAGATGAATTAAATCAAATGGTTCAATCTATATTTAGAGGTGAATCAATGAATGTTAAACATGATAGTATGACATTCACATATCAAGATTTAATGAATACTAAATTAAAATTGATATTACCTTCATCTTTATATAAATATAATAAAAAATATAATGTATATGAAGATATGAGAGAAGATAAAGAATACATGAAGAATCTTTATAATAACTCTATAGACTTACATATAGTTGGTGTTGTTACAACTAAAGAAGGTGTATCTGCTGGTTCAATGGATCCAGTTGTTGTATATAGACAAGATTTAATTGATTATATAATAGATGAATCTGCTAAAACAGATATGGTTAAAAAGCAATTAAAAGATAAGAGTATTGATGTATTCTCAGGTAATAAATTTGATGATAAAAAGAATACAGATACATTTACTTTCAAAGATTTAGTATCTGTTGATGAAAAGAAATTACAATCAGCATTTAATATAAATATTAGCCAAGATGATTTAACTAAACAAAGTGAAGAATATATTAAGAATATTAATAATGCAATTACTACTGATACAACATCTGCTTTAAATGATTATAATGATGCATTAACAAATGTATTAAATGGATTTAAAGATAATTTAAATGTTGATAATTATTTAAATAGTAATAATGTTAAAAATATTATTAATAATTTAGAAAACAAATATTATATTCCAGGAGATACATATAAAACTATTTATAAGGGAATACTTGAAGGGGTATTACAAGCTTATAATGCAATACCTGAAGAATATAGAGAAAATGCATATCAAGGAATTGTTGATGGTATAAAGAACTCAGCTGAAATGAAAGCTGCTGCTTCAACTATGGCTAAAACAATGACTGAAACAAAGATGAGAGTAGTGATACTTCAAAATGTATCCAATATGACATCTAATATTACTTCATCCATAGCTGAGTGTTTTAATGTTAGTCCTGAAAAGATTACTTCAGCATTTAAACTTAACTTTAGTGAAGATGAATTAATGAGAGTAGTATCTGCTATGTCTACACAAGAATCTACAGCTGATACTAATTTAGTTAAATTAGGTTATCAAGATAAAGATGAACCAAGTATTATAGCTATATATTTTAATTCGTTTGAAGGAAAAGAAAACTTTATTAAATTTATAGATGAATATAATAAAAGTGTTAATGATGAAACTAAAATTAATTATTCTGATTTAACTGGTTCATTAATGTCATCAGTTAAAACTATAGTTAATGCTGTTTCATATGTATTAATAGCATTTGTATCTATATCATTAGTAGTATCATCATTTATGATTGGTATTATTACATATATATCTGTATATGAAAGAACTAAAGAAATAGGTATCTTAAGAGCTATTGGTGCATCTAAACATAATATTAGTTCAATATTTAATGCTGAAACATTTATTATTGGATTCTTATCAGGTATATTTGGTGTAGGTTTCACATATTTAGTTATACCTATAATTAATATAATATTAAAGAATGCAACTAATAATGTTAATATTAAAGCAATATTAAATCCAACAAGTGCATTAATACTAATTGGATTAAGTATTATACTTACTTTAATAGGTGGCATAATTCCTGCAAGAGCAGCATCTAAGAAAGATCCTGTTATAGCATTAAGAACGGAGTAATATAATGGAACATAATATGAATTTGGTACCATGGGCATTTGAAGAAGTTAAGTCTGGTAGAAAAGATATCGAAGTAAGATTAAATGATGAAAAAAGACAAAAGATGAATGTCGGAGATATAATAGTATTTACTAATACTGAAACAGGTGAACAATTAAAAGCACAAATAATTGAAAGACATTTATTCAATACTTTTGAAGAATTATTTAATTCATTTGATCATACTAGAATAGGTGTTAAAGAAACTGATACCGCAGATATTATGAATAACTTTTATTCTAAAGAAGATCAAGAAAAATATAAAGCCCTAGGTATAGAAATTAAATTAATATAAACTCAAGATTCACTTGAGTTTTTATTTTTCTATTGACATCTATAAAAGAAGTATTATACAATATCATTGTATTAAGCAAGTAATACAATGAGGTGAATAAAATGGAATTTACATTTGATAATAATATACCTATATATATTCAATTACTTGATTATATGAAGATATATTTAATATCGGGAGTATTTAAATGTGGAGATAAATTACCTTCAGTAAGAGAATTTGCAGTAACATTTAAAGTTAATCCTAATACTATGCAAAAAGCATTAGCGGAACTTGAAAGTATGAAACTTATTTATACCGAAAGAACAAATGGTAAATATGTTACTAAAGATGAAAAAGTAATAGAAAAATTAAAGGATGAATATGCTATTACTTTAGCTAAGAGTTATTTTCAAGGTATGAAAAGAATAGGATTAGGTAAGGCTGATTCAATTAAATACTTAGAAGGGATAAAAGAGTAATATGAAGTTATTAGAGATTAAACATTTGAATAAATCATTTGGTAAAAAGGAAATACTTAAAGATGTTAACTTAAGTTTAACTGGTGGAAAAATAATTGGTTTACTTGGTAAAAATGGCGCAGGTAAAACGACATTAATAAAAATTATTAATGATTTATTAACACCTACAAGTGGAGAAGTATTAGTTAAAGGTAAGAAGGTTGGAATTGAATCTAAGAAAGTAATATCTTATTTACCTGAAAGAACATATTTAAATAAACAAATGAAAGTATCTGAAGTAATAGAATATTTTAAAGATTTCTATGATGACTTTGATGCAGATAAAGCTAAAAAACTATTAAATGATTTAGATTTAGATATTAATGAACATTTAACTAAAATGAGTAAAGGTATGCAAGAAAAAGTTCAACTTGTTCTTGTGATGTCTCGTGCAGCTGATTTATATATTTTAGATGAACCATTAGGAGGAGTTGATCCTGCTACAAGAGATTATATCTTAGATACTATTCTTTCAAATTTTAATGAAGGTGCAAGTGTTATTATTTCAACACATCTAATATCTGATATTGAAAGAATATTAGATGAAGTAGTATTTATAGATAATGGTAAGATTATACTTCATAGTGATTCAGATGAATTAAGAAAGAAAGAGAATGCTTCTATAGATGATATATTTAGGAGGATGTTTAAATGTTAACAAAGTTATTAAAATATGATTTAAAATATATGATTAAGAATATGTCAGTATTCTATATATTAACAATATTCTTTGCAATTACTACTAGATTATTATCATTACCTGAACAATCAATTATATTGATAATCTTATATAAGATATCAGTAGGATGTTTAATAGCTATGATAGCTAATATAGTTATAAATGTAGCTATGAGAAGTTGGGTAAGATTTAGAGATTCTTTATATAAAGATGAATCTTATTTAACTCATACATTACCAGTATCTAAGAATGATTTATATAATTCTAAATTTATTCAAGCTATTATATTCTTACTTATTGGTTTTGTAGTAATCATACTTGGATTATTTATAGCATTCTATACTAAAGATACTTGGAATGTAATAAAAGCATTCATGGAAACTATTACTTCTGGTGTTAATATGACAATAGCATTCTTCCTAAGTATGGCTATTATAGTAATATTCTTAGAATTATTTAATGCTATTCAATGTGGATTCTTAGGAATTATTCTAGGACATAAAAGAAATAATAATAAAGTAGCTAATTCTGTTGTATTCGGTTTTATAGTTTATTTGGTTTCTCAAACTATAATACTAGGATTAGTATTTGTATATGGTTTATTTGATCCTACAGTAATGGAATTATTTAAAACAGGAACTATAAATGTTGATGTTAATGCATTTAAAGTATTAGCAATAGTATCATCTTTATTATATTTATTTATAATAATTATAATGAATGTAATATGCAAAATAGCACTAAATAAAGGTGTTAATGTTGAATAAAAGGAAACACAAGTGAGTGTTTCCTCTTTTGTTAGTTGACATACATATGTAAACAATCCTGTAATAGTATATAAACATATTATTGTATATGCTACAATTACTTAGGATGTGGTATTTATGAAGAGAAGAACTCCAATAATACTATTATTATTCTTATTGATTATAGGATTTGCAGCTGTAACAACAACAATAATTATTAACAGTAATGCAACACTAGGTTTTAATGACTCTGATTTTAAAGTTATTTTTTCCTCTGCATCAGCCTATAATGGTAATGTAGCAATAAGTAATGATAATACAACTATTAGTTATAATTCTGAATTATTATCACATGTAGGTGATTACTCAACTATTACATATACAGTTACAAATGCATCATTACTATATGATGCAAATATATCTTTAAATATTACAGATTTATTAGGTAATAATATTACTTCAGATTATTTTACTATAACTGAAACAAAACAATTACCAAGTACTCTTGGTGGAACATCATCAGCTGAAGGTGAAATAAAAATAGAATTAATAAATACACCTATGTCTACATATCAATATAACTTTAAAGTTACTATTGATGCAATTCCTATTGAGAGAACCAATAGTGATTTATATTCTACACTAAATGCTCCAGGATTATATGATTCAAATGGTGACCTTGTAGCTTCGTGGAATACTTTAGTTAATATTGATGGATTAGATATAGAAAATGGTACTGTAACATTAAGTAATATACAGCAAAAAAATAATGAATACTCACAAGTGGAAACTGTTATTATTCCTGAAGGAGTAGACCACATTAATCTTAGAACATTTCAATACTCAAATACTTTAAAAACAGTTTATCTTCCTAGTACATATAATAATCTTACTGAAGCTATGTTTGATGGATGTCAAGGACTTGAAAATGTTAATATAAGTGAGAATAATCCAAATTATTCAAGTGTAGATGGTGTTGTATTCAATAAAGATCAAACAACATTATTATTATATCCTTCAGGTAAAGATGAACTTGAATATAAAATTCTAGATACCGTTGAAACGATATCTAGTCATGCGTTTGAAGATGCAAATATACAAAACTTATATATACCTGTGAGTGTTAGAACAATTGAAGAAGAAGCGTTTTGTAACTCACATTTTGAATATGTTTATTTTGACAATGCATATAACTGGAACACTAGTGAATCATCAGTAGCAAATAGTGATATTTCTAGAGCTAAAAATGCAGCAACATACTTGCTGAATAATGCAGAATATGAATGGACTAATAATAGTTATGCTGGATTATATGATAAAGATGGAATATTCCTAATGTCATGGGAAACTCTTACTCAAGATTATGAAGTAGATTTTGAAGATAAACCTGAACCTAGATTTAGAGATTCATCACAATGGGAATTAGATGAGAATTATTACGAATATTTTGAATATAATGAAGATGCAGGTAAAAAAGCTACTAAATTAATAATTGGTAATGATATTACTGAATTAGGAAAATATTCATTAGCCTTTGTCGATTTAGAAGAGGTTGTTTTACCTGATAACATAACGAAAATATCTGAGGGAGTATTTTGGAAAGCACATAAACTTAAAAAGATTACTTTATCACCTAATCTAACAAGTATCGGTGAATTTGCTTTTTCAGAAGCTGTTCTTGAAAGCATTACTATTCCATCAAGTGTAACTACAATACATACAAGAGCTTTCGATTATAATCCTTTAACAAGTGTTGTATTTGAAAATCCAAATGGATGGAAATATAATGGTGTGGCAGTAGATTCTTCTATTATTTCTAATCCAACTACTATGGCAGAATATTTGAAAGATTACAATCGTATTGAAAACTGGACAAGATCAGATACATAATAAATAACTCAAGTGTAAAACTTGAGTTTTTATTTTAAAGTGTTATAATTATAGTCCCACATGAAGGAGAAATAAACATGAATGTAATATTTATTGATTTTGATGGAACATTAGCTGGATTAAATTCAGATTCTTTTGAAGATATTGAAAGAAGAGTAAAACTATTAAGTGAGATATGTCATGAATATAATGCAAAAATAGTTATTCATGCATCAAGTAAAAATACTATTAATGAAGAAACTATGGAAATAAGTCCTAAGGCAACTTATACATTATTCTTATTTTATTTATTTAATAAATATAATGTTGATGTATATGGAAGAACTCCAAATGTTAAAAAGTATTATTCATCAGATAGATCTTCTTATACATCAATATGGAAGGAAGATGAAATAAGATTATATTTAATGAGACATCCTGAAATAGAACATTTCTGTGTAATTGATGATGATGACTTATTAGATTTAACTAAAGGAAGAGAATCAGACTTAAATAAAGTAAGAGATCATTTAGTTAAAGTAGAAAGTTATGTACCAAGTGATCCATCACAAGAAGGATTACTTCCTAAACATAAAGAAGAAGTTGGAAAAGTATTAAAGAAAGATAATAAAATATTACATTTAATGTTAAAATATAAAAAGTTTTATTAACATTGAATAAATAATTAATATCAAGTATAATTATATAGTGTAAAAAAGAGGTGAATAATCATGGATTATAAAAAATTAGCTGATTTTATATTTCCTAATATTACAAAAACAATAGAAGATTATGAGAAAGAATATCCTGAAAGACCTGAAGGAACTGTTGTAACTAGATATGCACCATCTCCAACAGGTTTCATGCATATAGGTAATTTCTATTCAGTAGTAATAGATTATGTAATAGCTAAAAGAAGTAATGGTGTATTCTACTTAAGAAATGAAGATACAGACCAAGCTAGAGAAGTTGAAGGTGCTGTAGAATATATTATGCATGTATTACATCATTATGGTTTAGATCCTGATGAATATGAAATTAAGGGTGGAGAAACTAAAGGTAATTATGGACCTTATATCCAATCTGAAAGAAGGGATATCTATAAATGTTTTATTAAACATTTAATAGAAGAAGGTAAAGCATATCCTTGTTTCTTAACTGCTGAAGAACTAGAAGTAATTAGAGAAAACCAAGCTAAAGCTAAATCTAGAATCGGTGTATATGGTAAATTTGCTAAGTATAGAGACTATCCTGTAGATGAAGCTATTGAAAGAATTAAGAATGGTGAACAATATGTTATCAGATTAAAATCTCAAGGTAATTTTAATCATCAATTCATTTTTAATGATTTAGCTAATGGTGAAATGAAATTACATGAAGATGATATAGATACAGTTATTTATAAATCTACAACTGAATTACCTACATATCATTTTGCACATTTAGTTGATGATCATTTAATGAGAACAACTAATGTAGTAAGAGGACAAGAATGGATGGCTTCAGTTCCAGTTCATTATAACTTATTTAATGCATTTGGATATAAGATGCCTAAATATATTCATACTCCTTTAATCTTAAAGAAGGATGGAGACCAAATAAGAAAGATATCTAAACGTTTAGACCCAGAAGCAAGAATGACTTTCTATGAAGAAAAAGGATATCCTCAATATGCAGTTATTGAATCAATTATGACTATAGCTAACTCTAACTATGAAGCTTGGAGAGAAGGACATCCTGATGCTGACTTTACTGAATTTGAATTTTCAGCTAAAAAGATGAGTCCATCTGGAGCATTATATGATTTAGATAAATTAGATAATATATCTAAGAACTATATTTCTAGATTAACTAAAGATCAAGTATTTGATATGTTAGATACTTATACTAAAGAATATGATAAAGATTTTAATGAAATCATTAATAAAGATGTAGATTATACTAAAGCTATATTAAATATTGAAAGAGAGCAAAAGAAACCTAGAAAAGATTATGCTAAATGGGAAGATGTTAAACCTGCTATTTCATATATGTATGATGAATTATTTAATCCTACATATGAATGGGGTAATATATCTGACATGGATGAAATAAAGAATATATTAGATAAATATATTAATAACTTCTATAATGAATCAGATGATAAGGAGACATGGTTCAATCATGTAAAAGAATTAACTGAAAGTTTAGAAGGTTATACTTCAAACATGAAAGAATATAAAGAAAACCCAGATGCATTTAAAGGTAATGTTGCTGATGTATCTACAGTAATAAGAGTTGCTTTAACTGGTAAATCTCAAACTCCAGACTTATATGAAATTATGAGATTACTAGGTAAAACAAGAATAATTGAAAGAATTAATAA
>CAMPCD010000021.1 GCA_946643435.1 uncultured bacterium | reverse complement strand
ATAGTATTGATTATCAATACTTAACTGCTAATGATTTTAATGAAATGGCTAATAAATTTAAAGAATATGGTAAGTTAGGAATAGTATTCCAATCATCTTATAAGGGTGCACCTGTTGTGGAAGAACCTCCTCTTGAGGTAGTAAGTGAATAATATAGATGCTTTAGATAAAAGGAACTTTAGTTATACTATATTAACTATTTCTATAATTGTATTTATATCATTTGTTATATTAGGTTTTTATTATCGTATACCTCGTTATAATATAACTACATATGATGATTATGTATTTTACTTACCTATAGGATATAAATATGAAATCCAAAAGGAAACTGATGGTACAACAGATACATTATTATTTGGAAGTGATGTTAAATATAATATTACAGTATTAAAAGATATACCTTATTCACATTATTTATATAATGATTATCTAACTTTAAGAACTTACTTTGGATCCGAAAACTATACTATAGAAAGTATTAAAGAATTAAAAGAAGATAATCATAGTATAATTATTTCTAAAATACATAATGATGAAAAAGATAACTTATATTGTTATATTTATAATTTCCCAGATTCTTCTGATTTATTATTTGGATATATTTACAATGATAATAAAGAAATAGAAGATGAAGATATTAAATTATTATTTAATACTTTAAAGAGAACACAAACAAGAAGTTAATATAACTTCTTGTTTTATGTTATAATTTTATTAGGTGAATACTATGTATGCAAATATATTAATACAACATAAAATTAAAAGCTTAGATCATACATTTACATATCATATTCCTAATGAATTAACTAATGAATTAGAGATAGGTATGAAAGTAAGAATACCATTTGGGAATAGTATTATAAATGGTATTGTATTAGATATATTTAATACATATGAAGGAAACACTAAAGATATTATATCTATTGTATCTAAAGAGTTAAAACTTAATAAAGAATTATTAGAATTAGGTAAATATATAAAAGATAAATATATTTGTACTTTAATTTCAGCTTATCAAACTATGTTACCTTCATCTTTAAAAATAAATAATAATAAAGAATCATATGAACTACAAGATACATATATAGTATTAAATAAAGATGAAAGTATAATAAATCAATATATAAATAATAATAAGCGTGCTAAAAAACAAATAGAAGTATTAAATCAATTAAAGAATACTAAACTATTAAAGAAAGATATTAGTTCATCAATTATAAATGTTTTATTAGATAAAGATTTAATTAAATATGAATATGTATCTAAATATCGTATTAATAAAGATAATATAAAAGGAGATAAAAAGGAATTAACTGAAGAACAAAATAAAGCATATAAAGAAGTAGATTTATCATCCAACAATGTATATTTACTTCATGGTATAACAGGATCAGGTAAAACTGAAATATATATGCATTTATGTGAAGATGTAATAAAAAAAGACAAAACTATTATAGTTTTAGTTCCTGAAATCAGTTTAACTACTCAATTAGTTAATAGATTCTATAATCGATTTGGAAGTGATGTAGCAATCTTCCATTCAGAGTTATCTGAAGGAGAAAAATATGATGAATATCGTAAGATAGATAAAGGAGAAGTACATATAGTTGTAGGTACAAGATCAGCTATATTTACACCAACAAAGAACTTAGGATTAATTATTATAGATGAAGAACATACATCATCATATAAACAAGAAAATACTCCAAGATATAATGCTATTGATATAGCTAAATGGAGATGTAATTACAATAATATACCTTTAATATTAGGATCTGCTACTCCAACATTAGAATCAATGGCAAGAGCAGAAAAAGGTGTATATAAATATATACCATTAAATGTAAGAGTAGGTAAAGCTAAATTACCTAAGATGACTATTATTAATATGCAAGATGAATACCGTAAAAGGAATATGATATTATCTGATGATTTAAAAATAGCTATAGATAAAAGATTACAAAATAAAGAACAAGTAATGTTATTGCTAAATAGAAGAGGTTATTCTACTTATATTACTTGTGAATCATGTGGATATACTTATAAATGCCCTCATTGTGATATTACTTTAACTTATCATAAAACAAGTAAACAATTAAGATGTCATTATTGTGGATATACAGCATTCTATTCGGATACATGTCCTGAATGTCATGAAAAAACCATTAATTCATTTGGTTTAGGAACTGAAAAAGTAGAAAGTTTAATAAAAGAATTATTTCCTTCTGCTAGAGTAGTAAGAATGGATAAAGATACAACTACAAGAAAAGGTTCACATGAAAAGATAATAAAAGGAATAGAAAACTTAGAATATGATATTATTATAGGTACACAAATGATATCTAAAGGTTTAGATTTTCCTAGAGTAACATTAGTAGGTATCATAAATGCTGATGAATCTCTTAATATACCTGATTTTAGATCTGGTGAGAATACATATGCATTATTATCACAAGTAAGTGGAAGAGCAGGTAGAAGTGATTTAAGTGGTGAAGTAATAATACAAACCTTTAATCCTGATAATAAAACCTTATTAAATGTCTTAAAAAACGACTATAATCAAAACTACAATTATGAGATGAATATACGAAAAATCTTGAAATATCCACCATTTTATTATTTAATAAGTATAAAGGTGATATCTCGTGATTATAACAAGGCATCACTTGAGGCTAATAAAATAGCCGAATTGGTTAAGAAGAATAAAAATGGTCAAACAATTATTTTGGGTCCAACAACTGCATCTCAATTTAGATTAAATAATTATTATCGATTCCAAATCATTATTAAATATAAGAAGGATGAACTATTAATTAATTATTTAAAGAAATTAGATGAAATGTATATTAGTAATAAAGATGTATATTTAGAAATAGATGTTGATCCAAATAGACTATAGGAGGTCAAGGTTTATGAAAAAATTATATATTTCAATGATTTTAAATGCATTAATTGTCATCTTTGTAATATTCGGGTGTATTATTATGTTTGCTGGTCTTCAATTCATGGGAGAAGGAAGAATATTATCGGAAACTGGGGTATACATGTTAAAGTTCTATACTGTTGATTCAAATATCTTAGCTGGTTTATCATCGATATTATTACTTGTACATCAATTTTATATAATTAAAGGTGCAACAAGAAGAATACCAGTTGCAGTTATGATATTCAAACAAATAACTACTGTTGCTTTAACAATAACATTCTTAGTAACATTATTCTATTTAGCACCATTTAGTCCATATGGATTCTTTAGTTTATATTTAAATGCTAATTTATTCTTTCATTTAATAGTTCCAGTATTAGCTATTATCAGTTATGTATTCTTTGAAAAATATAAGAATGATACTGAATATGCTTGGTGGGGATTATCTACAATGATAATTTATATTACTTATTATTTAACTAATATAATTGCTCATATTGCTGAAAATAATATACCTAAATATGATTTCTATGGATTTACTAATGGTAATTTAAGAAATATTGCTGTAATAGTACCAATATTCTTGCTTTTAACATATTGGGTATCTGATGGTTTAATTAGATTAAATCTAAAGTTTTCTAAATATCGTTTGAAATAATATAATTTTGTGCTATAATCTTTATATCAAAGCGATGACTGGGTTGGAATCCAAGAGCTATATAGAAGAAATAAGACCAAAGTATGGTGGAACAGAGGTAATACTCCCATACACATTTGGTCTTTTTATTTTTTAGGAGGTGTATATGAGAGTATTTATATCTGGTGGTACTTTAGAAGGTGTATTAAATTCCTATAAAGAGCTTGCATCCAATGTTGCAACAATATGTGCAAGAAAAGGATTAAAGTTAGTCTTTAATGGTATTGATACTGGTTTAATGGGTACAACATACATGACATATAAATATGAAGGTGGGAAGGTAAAAGGTTTCTATGATATAACTAATGCAGAATATCAAGAAAGACTTGAACTTGATGCATCTGATATATCACCAACTACCTTTGATATGGCTAATAAATTATATAAACATGCAAATTTAATAATTATATTACCTGGTAGTTTTGAAACATTATCATCATTCTTTTCAATGATTAATGAGAAGATTGTAAAAAAAGATGATAAAAAAATAATATTATTCAATTATGATAATTATTATGATAAATTACTATATCAAATAAAATATATGATAGATGAAAAGTTCCTAGATCCAAATCTATTAAATATGTTTGATATAGTTACTAATATGGATGAATTTAATAAATTAATGAATGAAATAGAAGGAGAAGATTAGTATGGTAAAAAATATGGAAGAATTAGTTAATTATTGTAAACAATATGGATATATATTCCAAGGATCTGAAATCTATGGAGGTTTAGCTAACTCTTGGGATTATGGTTCATTAGGAAGAGAATTAAAAAATAATGTAAAAAATGCTTGGTGGAAAAAATTTATCCAAGAAAATACAAATACTGAATATCGTAATTATGGATTAGATTCAGCTATTTTAATGAACCCTGAAGTATGGGTAGCATCAGGACATGTTGCTTCATTTGCAGACCCTTTAATTGATTGTAAGAAATGTAAATCAAGAGAAAGAGCAGATAAATTAATTGAAGAATTTACTCATGGAGAAGAAACTGGTGATGGATGGTCTAATGAAAAATTAGAAGCATTTATTAAGGATAATCATGTAACTTGTCCTAAATGTGGAGCATGTGATTTTACTCCAATAAGAAAATTCAATTTATTATTTGAAACACATCAAGGTGTAACTGAAGATAATAAATCAATCGTATATTTAAGAGGAGAAACTGCTCAAGGTATATTCGTTAACTTCATGAATGTACAAAGAAGTATGAGAGCAAAAGTACCATTTGGTATTGGTCAAATTGGTAAGAGTTTCAGAAATGAAATTACTCCAGGTAATTTTATATTCAGAACAAGAGAATTTGAACAAATGGAATTAGAATTCTTCTGTAAGCCAGGAACTGATCTTGAATGGTTTGCATTCTGGAAACAAAATTGTTTAGATTTCCTTGAAACAATAGGATTAACTAAAGAAAATTGTAGATATAGAGATCATGCTAAAGAAGAATTATCATTCTATTCTAAAGCAACAACTGATATAGAATACTTATTCCCAATGGGATGGGGAGAATTATGGGGTATAGCAGATAGAACTGACTATGACTTATCTGTTCATATGGAACATTCTAAGCAAAACTTACAATACTTAGACCCTGAAACAAATGAAAAATATACACCATATGTAATTGAACCATCAGTTGGTGTAGATAGATTAGTTTTAGCTTTATTAACTGAAGCTTATACTAAAGAAACATTAGAAGATGGGTCTGTTAGAGAAGTATTAAAATTAAAACCATTCTTAGCTCCATACAAGATAACAGTATTACCATTAGTTAAGAAAATGCATGGTGAAAAAGCTAATGAAGTATTCCAAGAATTATCTAAGACATTTATGTGTTCATATGATGAATCTGGTAATATAGGTAAACGTTATAGAAGAGCTGATGTTATTGGTACACCATTCTGTATAACTGTAGATGATGAAACAATCAACAATGGTACAGTTACTTTAAGAGATAGAGATACTATGGAACAAGTAGTATTAAAACTTGAAGAAGTTAAAGATTATGTAGAAGAAAGAATAAAATTCTAATTAAAATATTTACTATAATCTTTTAATTTGTTATTATAAATATGTATAAGATAAAGATGAAAGGTGTGTAGTATATGGCATTTAAAAAATTTAAAGAAGCTTTATTTCCAAAAGATTCAGATGATGAATTAGAAGATACAGAAGAAAGTTCATATGAAACTACTGCAAAAGAAGCATTTGCTTCTGGCAATAATATGATATTAGCTGAACCAAGAGCTTATTCTGAATCTCAACAAATTGCTGATCATATAAAAAGAAGAAACTCTGTTATCGTTAATTTAAAGAGAGTTACAAATGACCAAGCTAAGAGAATTATTGATTTCTTAAGTGGTACATTATATGCATTAGGAGGACAATTACAAAGATTAGGTAATGGTATTTATCTATGTACTCCTAAAAACATTAATGTTGAAGGTCGTATGAGTGACGATGAAGACGATAAAAAATCAAAGAATAAAATAGAAGATGAGATGGACTTTTAATTATTATTGATATATAATAATTAACCAAGGTGATTTCTATGAATAAATTTGATAGAAGTATTAATGGTTACAATATCAAACAAGTTAATGCATTCGTTGATGATACAGTCTTTAAAGTTGAAGATATGATAACTAAAATGAAAGAAAAAGATCTAGAGATTGATAGATTAAAAAAAGAACTAGATCATTATAGAATGATGGATGCCACATTAAATAGAGCAGTTGTCATGGCTGAAGAAGCATCTTCAAAATATAAAGAATCATCATTAAATGAATCAGATTTAATCATAACTGAAGCTAAAAAGAATGCTAATAGAATTGTAAATGATGCATTATTAAAAGCTGAAACTATTGAAGCAGAATCACAAAGGTTAAGAAGAAATATAGTTACATATAAAAGAAGAATTAGAAGTATAATTGAAGAACAAATGACTTTAATCGATGATTTAGATAAAGTTGATTTAAATGATACTAGTAAATAGTATCATTTTTTATTATTTATTGTTATAATTATAAAGGTGATTACAAGATGAATAAAATCAAGGATAACATATTGTATATTTCAATAATAGTAGGTACTATTATCTTATTATTAACATTATTAGTAGTTACTAAAATAACTAAAGAAAGAAGTGAAAGTCATATGACAGGTAAAGTAAACATTGAAATGAATGTAAAAAACTATGGAATAATAGAATTAGAATTAGATGCTGATCAAGCACCTATTACTGTAGAAAACTTTGTTAATCTAGTTAATCAAGGATTCTATAATGGATTAACATTCCATAGAATAATGGAAGGATTCATGATCCAAGGTGGAGATCCTCTAGGAAATGGTACAGGTGGATCTGATAATACTATTAAAGGTGAATTTAGTTCTAATGGTGTAAATAACACTATTTCACATGTAAGAGGAACTATATCAATGGCTAGAAGTGGTAATCCTAATTCAGCTTCTTCACAATTCTTTATTGTTCATGAAGATTCAACATTCTTAGATGGTAATTATGCTGCTTTTGGACATGTTACAAGTGGTATTGAAGTTGTAGATAAAATAGCTACTGATGCTAAACCAATAGATAACAATGGTACTATTCCAAAAGATAAACAACCTATTATTGAATATATAAAAGTTAAATAAGCACATAAAGTGCTTTTTTATTTACTATATGATAAAATAAAACTAATGAAGAAGGGATTATTATGAAGATAGTTATAGTTGGTGGTGGAGCTGCTGGTTTAATGGCAGCAATAAATATAAAAAATGATAATAATGAAGTAGTAATACTAGAAAAAAACGAAGAAGTAGGTAAAAAAATATTAGTTACTGGAAATGGTAGATGTAACCTATGGAATTTTGATATGCATTATTCCAAATATAATTCTAGTAATCCTGAATTATTAGATAAGATTATTACTCCTGAGTATGAAGATGATGCACTTAATAAACTTGTAGAATTATTTAGTATTTTAAAGAATAAAAATAATTATTTATATCCTCGTTCAAATAAAGCTACTACTGTAAGGGATGTATTATTGCATGTTTGTAATAAATTAGGAGTAGAAATAATAACTAATTATACTGTTACATCTATTAAAAAGACTGATAAGTTTATCATTAATAATGATATAACATGTGATAAATTAATTATCTCTTGTGGTGGTAAATCATTACCTATAACTGGTTCAGATGGTTCTATTTATTCTATATTAAAAGATATGGGACATACTATAATTGAACCATTACCTTCATTAGTTCCTTTATTTGCTAATGAATCATATTTAAATAAATGGAATGGTATTAGATGTGATGCTAAAGTTACATCTATAATTGATGGTAAAAAGATAAAAGAAGAATCAGGAGAATTACAATTAACTGACTATGGTATATCAGGTATATGTGTATTTAATATATCAAGAGATATAGTTAAAGCATTAAATGAAGGTAAGAATGCAAATGTACAAATATCTTTCCTAGAACTAGGAGAAGATGAGAAAGTTTACTTTGAACTAGAAGAGAAAAATAATACAGTCTATGAATTATTACTTAAAGTATTTGATAAAAAACTTATTAAAATCTTATTAGATAAGATGGATATTAATCCAGATGCATATATTAAATCATTAACTACTAAAGAAATGAGTAGATTAGCTGATTATATAGAAAGATTTAATATTAATATAACTGGTCATGGTGATTTTAATAAATCTCAAGTAACTCAAGGTGGTGTATCTTTAGAAGATATTAATCCAGATACATTAGAATCTAAAAAGATCAAAGATTTATATTTAATAGGTGAAGTATTAGATATAGATGGAGACTGCGGTGGATATAATTTAGGTTTTGCATGGATGAGTGCTTTAAAGGTAAGTGATCATATATGTTAAGAGTTAAAAATATTAAAATAAGTATTCATGATAATAATGAAAATCATATTAAAGATAAGCTTAATAGATTACTAAAAACTAATATATTAAATTATAAGATAGTTAAAAGATCAATTGATGCAAGAGATAAGAATAATATGTTATTTATCTATACATTAGATGTAGAAGTAGATAAAGAAGATAAAGTTAAATTAACTGATACAATAATATCAACACCTGATGAATCATATAATATAGATATAACAGGTAAACAGGCTTTATCATATAGACCAATTATAATAGGATCAGGTCCTTCAGGATTATTTGCTGCTTATTTATTATCTTTAAAAGGATATAAACCAATTATATTTGAAAGAGGAAAAGACATTGATAATAGAATTAAAGATGTAGATAACCTAATAAATAATAATAAATTAGATACTAATTCTAACATCCAATTTGGTGAAGGTGGAGCAGGAACATTCTCTGATGGTAAATTAAATACTTTAATTAAAGATACAAATAATAGAATGAAGTTTGTATTTGATACATTTGTATCATTTGGAGCTCCTCCCGAAATAATATATGATAATCATCCTCATATTGGAACAGATATATTAAGAACTGTAATAAAGAATATGAGAAATAAGATTATAGAATTAGGTGGAGAATTTAGATTTAATTCATGTTTAACTGATATACTAATAAAAGATAATAAAGTTAAAGGTGTAATTATAAATGATAAAGATAAGTATCCAACTGATGCATTGTTCCTTTGTATTGGTCATTCAGCAAGAGATACTTTTAAAATGTTATATAAGAATAAACTAGATATGACATCTAAACCTTTTGCAGTAGGTATAAGAATAATACATGATCAAAATTTAATAGATGATAATATGTATCATGATAATAAAGAATTATTAGGTCATGCATCATATAAAGTAACATATACAACAAAAGAAGGAAGAGGAGTATATTCTTTCTGTATGTGTCCTGGAGGATATGTAATTAATTCATCATCAGATAATAATAGATTAGTTATAAATGGTATGAGTAATTATAAAAGAGATTCTGGATATGCTAATTCAGCATTAGTAGTAACTGTTACTAAAGATGATTTTGGACCTAACTTATTTGATGGTATGCATTTCCAAGAAAAACTAGAAGAAAAAACATATAACTATGCTAAAGGATTAATACCAATTCAATATTATAAAGATTTTATATATAACTTTAAATCAGATGAAATTAAAACAAATGCTATCATGGGTAAATACATATCTAGTAACTTAAATGATATATTACCAAGCTTTATAACTTCATCTTTAAAGGAAGCTATTCCTGAATTTGGTAAAAAGATTAAAGGATATGATAATAATCCAATACTATGTGGTACTGAAACTAGAACATCATCTCCAATAAGAATAATAAGAGATGAAAATGGTACATCTAATATAAAAGGAATATATCCATGTGGTGAAGGTGCAGGATATGCTGGTGGTATCACATCAGCTGCTATAGATGGACTAAAAGAAGCAGAAGAATTTATTAAAATATATAAGCCTTTTTAACGTGTTAATTGACTGTTAATAGACAATACTACCTATATCGAATAACGATATAGGTGTTTGCTTTTTATAGTAACTTATGCTACAATTGTCTAGACAAAGAAAAAGAGGAAAAGTTTATATTTGATAGGAAGTGTCGTAATGATATTTATTAAAATTTTATATTATATATTAACTGCAATATCTTTATCTTATATTGTTTATTTTGGTTTATCAGGCCTATGGGCTTTCAAAAAGAACAAAACTAGAGTAAGAAAATTCAATGATAAAACTAAATTTGCTATTATTATAGCTGCTAGAAATGAAGCAGGTGTAATTGGTAACTTAGTTAAATCATTAATGAATCAACATTATAAAAAAGATTTATTTGATGTATATGTATTACCTAATAACTGTACAGATAATACTGGTGAAGTAGCTGCATCATTTGGTGCTAAAGTTATGGATGTAACTGTACCAGTTAAATGTAAAGGTGATGCATTAAAGTTTGCTTTCAAGACATTAAAGAAAAAAGACTATGATGCATATGTAATATTTGATGCTGATAACGTAGTACATCCTGATTTCTTACATTATATGAATAATATATATCAATCAGGTTATAAAGCTGCACAAGGTAGAAAAGATTCTAAGAATATGTATGATAACTGGATTTCATGTGGATATTCATTATTCTATTCAATCCAAAACTTATTCTTTAATAAAGCAAGAACTAATGTAAAAATGAGTGCAACAATAAATGGTACTGGTTTCATGATAGCTAAGTCATTTATTGAAGAAAAAGGATTTAATCCTGTTACAGTAACTGAAGATATCGAATTATCAATTATGTGTATCTTAAATGATGAACCAGTAATTTACTGTGATGATGCCATCACTTATGATGAACAACCAACAGGTTTTGGTGATTCAATCAGACAAAGAAGAAGATGGTCTGTTGGTATTATTCAATGTTGTAAAGAATATAATAAGAAATTATTAAAGAAAGCTATTAAAGATAAAGATAAATCTGCATTAGATAAAGTTTTATTTAATATAGCTCCATATACTCAAGTATTATCTTTAATTCCATTTATATTACTTGCAGTTATGAATATTAGATCATTCTCAGATATGGGATGGGCTCTATTAACATTTGACTATACTACTATTGTAGCTGGATACTTTATCTCAGTTATGATATCAGTATATACATTACAATATTATGAAGGATCAATCAGTAAAGCATTAACTGGTATTATCTTATTCGTATTCTTCATAATTTCATGGATACCTATTAATATTCAATGTATTTTCTCTAAGAAGGAATTAAAATGGGTACCAATTAAACATGAAAGAAATGTTGAAGTAGGAGACTTAATAAAGTAGATAGAAATATCTACTTTTTTTATGCTATAATACTGATTGGATGTGATATATATGGAAAAATATCAAGAAATTGAAAGATCAATTATAACTACATATAGAAAAGAAATATGGTCTAAGTTTGTTAAAGGATTAAATGAATACAATATGATACAAGATGGTGATTCAATCATGGTTTGTATATCCGGTGGAAAAGATTCTTTTCTTTTGGCAAAATTATTCCAAGAATTAGAAAGACACGGTAAGAAAAATTTCACAGTTAGATATGTTACTATGAATCCTGGTTATAGTGAAATTAACCTAAATAGAATAAAAGAAAATGCTAAGATAATGAATGTACCTTTAGAGATATTTGAATCAGATATATTTGCAGTAACTGAAAAAGAAAGAGCAAATAATAATGGAAATCCTTGTTATTTATGTGCAAGAATGAGAAGAGGTTATCTATATGCCAAAGCTCAAGAATTAGGTTGTAATAAAATAGCCTTAGCACATCATTATAACGATGTTTTAGAAACATCCTTATTATCCATGTTCTATGGTTCAGAAATAAAGACAATGGTACCTAAAATACATTCTGAGAATTTTAAAGGAATAGAACTTATTAGACCTTTATTCTTAGTTCATGAAGAAGACATAATTAAATGGAAAACTAAAAATGAATTACAATTTATTAATTGTGCATGTCCTTTAGTAGATAATTGTACAATTGAACCACCAAGCATGAATAGTGGGTCAAAGAGAAAACAAATGAAATTCTTAATAAGTGAATTAAAGAAAACTAATCCAAATGTAGAAGAACATTTATTTAAAGCCTTAGGTAATGTTAATATGGCATGCATCTTAGGTTATAGAGATATAAATGGTAATAAACATACATTCAATGACTTTTATGATGATTTAAGGAGATAATATGAAGTATTTAGTAGTATCTGACATCCATGGTAATGATAAAATGATAACTAAACTATATAAAATAGTTTCTTTTCATCAACCAACTAAAATCATATTATTAGGTGATCTAGGTGGCTTCTTTCATCCAAACGATAGAATATTAGACTTTATAGAAGAATATAAAGATAAGATTATTCTAATTAAAGGTAATTGTGATGATAGAGAAAAATATAAAATGGATATGTTAGATTACTATAAAGAAACTATTAATGGTGTTAGCTTCGTATTTACTCATGGGCATTTAATGTTACCAATTAGTACTAGTGACTATGATGTATTTGTTCAAGGTCATACACATATAGGAGAAATAAGAGAATACGATGATAAAATTATATTTAATCCTGGTTCATTATCACAACCAAGAGGTGAATCGGTTAACTCATATGGTTTAATTACTGATAATGATATTGAATTGTATGATATAAATGATAGTGTCATAAAAAAGTTAAGTTATAGAAAATAATTGTATTAATTTATTAATAATACTATAATTAAAATAAGGTGATTATATGTACGGTTTTTTATTAGCAATATTATCAATTACTGTAATAATGGTAGGTATATCATTATCAGCATTTTATTTATATTGTAATTATTTATTATTTGAAAAGTGTAATGTAGATGGATGGAAAGGACTTATTCCATTCTATAATACATACATTAAAATAAGATTAGCTGGATTAAAACTATGGTATTTAATTCTATTTATAAGTGCTGTTATCTTATTAATAGATTCTAGTACTGGACTAAAGTTATTATGTGTATTAATAATTTTATTTGTATCATCATTAATAAGCTATAATTTTACTAAAAGAATGAAAAATGGTAAGACTAAACATGTAGTAGATTTCATGCTATTAACATTTGTACCAATTATTTATTTACCTGTATTAGTCTTTAATGATGAATATACATTTGATAATACTGTTGAAGTAACACCAAATGCTTATATTGATAAAATACAAACATCAGACTTTGATATTTATAAAAAAGAAGAAAAGACATGCAAAAAATGTGGTACAAGAATATCTGAAACAGATAAATATTGTCCTGAATGTGGAAAGAAACAATAACTTACTAAATGGTAAGTTTTTTCTTTTTTAAGATAATAAATATGATATAATTTGTATGAGGGTGGTAACATGAAGAAACTATTAATACTTATAATATCTTTAATTGTTTTTATTCCTAATATTAAAGCTATTGAATTAGAAAAACTAGGTCTATCAATTGATTTAGATGAATCATATACAATATATACAAGAAAAGATAAAAATAGATTATATGATTATTATAAAAAAGATATCTATCTAGAAGCATATAATAATCAAGGTGATATCTTATACATAAGAGCAATAACTAACCCTGGTTTAAATAATTATAAAGTTGGTGAAGATCAAGTAGATGCTGTTGTTAGTTTAGGTAGAAGATTAAATGTAGAAACCTATAGGTACGTTGATGTAGGAGATTATAGATGGATTAAGTTTGATTATTACAATAAAGATAGTAAGCATATTATTGAATACTACTTATGTTGGAATGATTTATTCTTAACTGTAACAATTCAACCTCAAAATAATAATGAACTAAGTGAAGGTATTCAAAAGACATCAGATGATATAGTTAAAACAATAAAATTAACTGGAACTGGTAAAACTGATGGTATTCACGTTGATGAAAAGTATATTGATAAGCTCGATAAATTTAAATTTATAAAAAAATATGGTATTGAAATATTATTATGTTTAGGAGTAATTGGATTTGCTTATTACTTTAAACACAAAAAGAGGGAAGAATAAATGAAGTATGTATTATTAACTGGTGCTTCAGGTGGTCTTGGTTATGAATTATCTAAATATTTATTAGAGAATGGTTATTATGTGATCATGTTATATCATAATCATAAAGATAGAATAGAAGAATTACATCGTAAATATAAGAATGGTATGTTATATAAAATTGATTTAACTAATGATGATGAAATAGATGCTTTAGTTAAATACTTATATGACTATGATATTAAAATAGATATTCTTATCAATAATGCAGCAATTGATCATACTTCAAAACTAATAGATAAAACTAAACAATCTTTCATGGGTGTATTAGAGTTAAATACATATGTTCCTTTTAAACTTATGAAAGATATAGAATATAAGACATGTGTTAATATTTCATCAGAAAATGCAATAGATACATATGATGAAGTATCCTTAGAATATGATGTATCTAAAGTAGGTTTAAATATGTTAAGTTCTATATTTAGAACAATTCATCCAGATAGAATTTATAATACTATTTGTTTTGGTTGGTTAGATACACCTATGAATAAAGAATTAACAGATGATATAAAGAAGTACATAGAATTTGTACCATTTGATAAAGCTGTTAAAGAAATAGTTAGTTTATTTGATAAACAACAAGATATGAAGATAGTTAGGAAGTGATTATATGAATGCTGTATATGTACATATACCTTTTTGTAGACATATTTGTTCTTACTGTGATTTTTGTAAGGTATTACATATTAAAACATTTGTAGATGATTATTTAGATGCACTTCAACAGGAAATCCTAAATACCTATGATGGTGAAATTATTAAAACTATCTATGTAGGTGGTGGAACGCCTTCTTGTCTAACTCATAATGAAAGAAAGAAATTATTTAGAATACTTGAAAACTTTAATAAAGCTCCAGATATCGAGTTTTCATTTGAAATAAACCCAGAAGATATCACTGAAGATTTACTTGATGATATAGTAGCAGGTGGAGTTAATAGGGTATCTTTAGGAGTAGAATCTTTTAATAAGAATAACTTAGCATTCTTGGAAAGAAAGATGAACTATGATGATTTGGAAGAAAAGATTCAATTACTACGTAATCGAGGATTAGATAATATTAATTTAGATTTAATGTATGCTATACCTGGAGAGAAGATGGCTGCATTAAAGAAAGATATAAATAATTTACTTAAGTTAAATCCTACACATATATCTACATATTCTTTAATAATTGAAGAACATACAAAACTATCAAATAACAATACAGAATATATATCTGAAGATGAAGATAGAAAGATGTATGATTATATATGTAAGACATTAGAAAAACATGGATATAACCATTATGAAGTATCTAACTTTGCAAAAGATGGATATGAATCTAAACATAATCTTACTTATTGGTTAAATCAAGAATACTATGGATTTGGTCTAGGTGCTTCAGGATTTAAAGGTGGAGTAAGATATACAAATACTAAAAACTTATCTGAATATATAAATAATAGATTTAGAAAAGAACAACTATTATTAACTATTAAAGATCAAATGGATAATGAATTAATGTTAGGATTTAGATTATTAAAAGGTATTGATATTAATGCTTTTTATGATAAATATGGCAAGAATATTCAAGAAGTATATCCAGTAGAACCTTTAATAAAAGATAAACTATTAATATATAAAAATGGATACTTATATATAAGTCCAAAATATATATATACAATGAATGAAATACTTACAAAATTAATATAGGATTAGTCCTATATTTTTTTAATTCATATTGATAAAAGGTATTAATTATGATATATTTTTAAATAAGAATAGAAGGTAGACATTATGAAGAAGAGATTTTATTTACTATTACTTTTAATCGTATTAGTTCCTTTTAAAGCTAATGCATTAGAGTATGTTTTGGGAGACGTTAAGGATGGAGACTCAGGAATAGCATACGTATACATATATACTGCACCTGAAAATTCAAACCCAGAAGGCACAAAGATTACTGAAAATCTAAGATGTACAATTACAAACAAACTTGATTGTAAAATTGAACCAACTGGCAAAAATAAGTTGTCAGGAAACCGTATTGAAGGCACAGAACCATTTAAAGATAGCGAAGAATTAGGTAGAATAATAATAACCAATGATTCATTCGATGATATATCAGGTGCTACTTTAACATTTAAAGATGACAAAAAATTCTCAACTACAAAAGAAGTTAATGTAACTGGTAAAGAAGTTCCTGCATCTAATGATGCTACATTAAAAAGTGT
>CAMPCD010000020.1 GCA_946643435.1 uncultured bacterium | reverse complement strand
TTTAATATTTTAAATTAATATATCTACCTTTAGATTGTATTAATCCATCATCATTCATATACTTTATTTCTCTCATCATAGCTGATCTATCAACAGCTAAGTAATCTGATAAGTCTGATAAAGTAAAAGGTATTACTATAGCTTTAGTTATTTGTTTTTTAGATAAATATCCAAAGTATTTTAATAATTTATCTCTTATAGTTTTTTCTGTTAATATTTCTATTCTTTCATTGTAGTAGGTAAGTTTATCAGCTATCTTATTTAATACATTATCAATTAGTTTATTGTGTGCTTCATTGTTTTTTCCTGATCTACTAATAAGCTTATTATATTCAAATGTGATAATATCACATTCTGATGCAGCAATAACATATAAATCATCATCTATTGTACCTGAAAATGATCCAAATATATCACCTTTATCCATTTTTTCTATAATGGTTTTAGTACCGTTAAAGTTATATCTTACGATATTAGCTTTACCTTCTTGGATAATAAAGAATGAAGAAGTGTTAGATACATTTGAAAGAATAGTTGCATCTTTCTTGAAGTGTAAAGTTAGTGCATTGAATTCATTTAACAATTTTTTGACATCATTATCATTTATGCCATCAAATACCATAAAATCGTTCATTCTTTATCACCTCAAATCTACAATTTATATTTTATAAAAAATATGTTGCTTTTGCAACAATATATACAAACAAACTTATGGTATATTTAAGATGGACGGAGAGGTAATTTGTATGAAAGTAATTAAGAGAGATGGTCACTCAGTTGACTATGACACAGAGAAAATTAAAAAAGCTATTGCAGGGGCTAATAGAGAAGTTCCTGAGGAAGAAAGAGCAACTGATGCTGAAGTAAAAAAAATTATAAAATATATTGAAAGTTTAAATAAGAAAAGAATATTAGTTGAAGATATTCAAGATATAATTGAGCAAAAACTTATGGAAATGAAACACTACGAATTAGCTAAGTGTTACATTGTTTATCGTTATAATAGAGCACTAGTAAGAAAGAGTAATACTACAGATGAATCTATTCTATCTTTATTAAGGGATGAAAATAAAGAACTAAGAGAAGAAAATTCTAATAAGAATACTCGTATGGCTTCTACAGAAAGAGATTATATTGCAGGTGAAGTGTCTCGTGATTTAACTAAGAGAGTTTTACTACCTGAAAAAATAGTTGAAGCACATGAAAGTGGATTATTACATTTCCATGATATGGATTATTTTATTCAACCAATTTTTAATTGCTGCTTAATTAATATACAAGATATGTTAGATAATGGAACTGTTATGAATGGTAAGATGATTGAAACACCTAAAAGTTTCCATGTAGCTTGTATAGTTACTTCTCAAATAATAGCAACAGTAGCATCTAACCAATATGGAGGCCAATCAGTTGATATTAGACATTTAGGTAAATATTTAAGATTATCTAAGCAAAAGATAGAAAAACGTATTAAAAAGTTCTTAGGTAAAGATGTAGATAAAGATAAGATTAAAGCTTTAGTAGATGAAGAACTAAAGAAAGAATTAGCTTCAGGAGTACAAACTATTCAATATCAAATAAATACTTTAATGACTACAAATGGACAAGCTCCATTCGTAACATTATTTATGTATTTAAGAGATGATGATCCATATATTGAAGAAAATGCTATGATCATTGAAGAAATATTAAATCAAAGATTATTAGGCGTTAAGAATGAAGTTGGTGTATATGTAACACCTGCATTCCCTAAGCTAGTGTATGTACTTGATGAAAATAATAACTTATCAGGTGGTAAATATGATTATTTAACTCATTTAGCTGTTAAGTGTTCTGCTAAACGTATGTATCCAGATTATATCTCAGCTAAGAAGATGAGAGAAAATTATGAAGGTAATGTATTCTCACCAATGGGATGTAGATCATTCTTATCTCCATGGAAAGATGAAAATGGTAATTATAAATTTGAAGGTAGATTTAATCAAGGTGTTGTATCAATTAATTTACCTCAAATAGGTATAATTGCTGATGGTGATGAAGAACTATTCTGGAAACTATTTGATGAAAGATTAGATATATGTCGTGAAGCATTAATGTGTAGACATCATGCTTTATTAGGAGTAACTTCTGATGTTTCTCCAATTCATTGGCAACATGGTGCTATAGCAAGACTTGATAAAGGTGAAAAGATTGATAAATACTTAATGGGTGGATATTCTACATTATCTTTAGGTTATATTGGATTATATGAAGTAACTAAGATAATGAAAGGTGTATCTCATACTGATAAAGAAGTTGGTCTTCCATTTGCTAAAGCTATCATGCAACACATGAAAGATAAATGTGCTGAATGGAAAAAAGAGACTGGATTAGGATTTGCTTTATATGGTACTCCTGCTGAAAGTTTATGTTATAGATTTGCTAAGATTGATAAAGATAGATATGGTAAGATTAAAGATATAACAGATAAAGGATATTATACTAATTCATATCATATTGATGTTAGAGAACATATAGATGCATTTAGTAAATTAGAATTTGAAACTGAATTACAAAAATTATCTACTGGTGGAGCTATAAGTTATATTGAAGTAGGTAACATGCAAAAGAACTTAAAAGCATTAGAAGAAGTAGTTAAATACATTTATGAAAATGTACAATATGCTGAATTTAATACTAAGAGTGATTATTGCCAAGTATGTGGATTTGATGGTGAAATTATCATAAATAAAGATAATGAATGGGAATGCCCAAACTGTGGTAATAAAGATAGAAATAGAATGAATGTTACTAGAAGAACATGTGGTTATTTAGGAGAACATTGGTGGAATGAAGGTAAAACTAAAGAAATCAAAGATAGAGTTGTTCATTTAGATAACATTGAAGATTGTAGTTGTAACTGTTAGGAGGTATATATATGACAAGAGGATTTGAAGTTGCAAAAGGATTTGAAGATAAAAATATTAATTTACCAATTAGAAAGACTAAATATTCAGCAGGATATGATATTGAAGCTGCTGAAGATGTAGTAGTTCCTTCATTTAAGAAAGGAGATGCTCCTACATTAGTACCAACTGGTATTAAAGCTTATATGGAAGATGATGAAGTATTATATTTATATAATAGAAGCTCTAATCCTAAGAAAAAAGGTCTAGTACTAGCTAATTCAGTTGGTGTTATTGATAAAGATTACTATGGTAATCCTGATAATGATGGTCATATCATGTTTGCTTTCTTTAATATTAAAGATGAAGATATTACTATCAAAAAAGGAGATGCTATTGGTCAAGGTGTATTTGCTAAGTATTTAATCACTGATGATGATAATGCTGAAGGTGAAAGACTTGGTGGATTTGGATCAACAAATAAATAATATGCAGTAAAATGCATATTTTTTTATTTACATAGATTGAGTCAAGGATTTACCCTTTGACTTTTTTATTTAAAATAGTATATAATATACACTTGTGAATAAAGAAGGAGGGGTTAATATGTTTTCTAAGTTATTTGGCAAGAAAAACTTTGATGAATTATATCCATCATTAGTTACATATATAAAAGCTCAAGATAAACAAGATGAACTAATTAACAACCAAGAATTCCTTTCTATATATAATAAAAATAGAACATTAATTGATACCTTCCTAAAAGAGTTGGCTAAATATTATAAACCAGCTGAAATAACAGGTATTATTAATAAATATATTATTAGATTAGAAAATGATAAATTAATTAAATTATTAATACAATACTTAAATTGTGATGATGATGTTAAAATGGATAAAAAATTCTTTATCTATTATGACTCAGAAAATGATATGTTAGTTAAATCTGAAGAAGAATTAAATAAAGAACATATGATAGATTATACATATAATAACCTTAAGAAAGGTACTGAAACTTTCAATGGTACTAGATTAGATGTATTATTTAGTAAGTTAAGTCCAACTGAAAAGAACTTTATTAATACATTATTAAGTGAAAAAGATGGTTGGTTAACATTTACTTCAATGTTTGAAGAAAGATATCAAGGAAACTTCAAGAGTTTAACAAGATTATTTGTTAGAGCATTAATAGATGGAACTATCATTAATTCGAATGTTAAAAATTATTTAGGTGAAGAAGATTTCATGGAATTAGTATTTACATTATTATCAAATAATAATCAAGAAATAACTAAGCATGTAAAATCATTGATAATTAATAATAGATTAGATTTAGTTAAATATTTAGTAACTAAACAATTAATAGGTGATGTAGTATTCATTAATTCAATGAATAATAAGGAAATTGATAGTGAACAATTAATAAAAACTATAGAAGGTATTAAAGTAAAGACACAAGAAATTAGTTAGATACTTTAGTATCTTTTTATTTTATTTTTGATATAATTAGATGTAGGTGATTAATATGGATTTAAAACATATTAGAAATTTCTCAATTATAGCTCATATTGATCATGGTAAATCTACACTTGCAGATAGAATATTAGAGTTAACTGGTAATGTAGATTCTCATGATATGAAAGACCAATTATTAGATAATATGGATATTGAGCGTGAAAGAGGTATAACAATTAAATTAAATGCTGTTAAGCTTAACTATAAATATAATAATGAAGATTATATATTTCATTTAATTGATACTCCAGGTCATGTAGACTTCTCTTATGAAGTATCTAGATCTTTAGCAGCATGTGAAGGTGCTTTGCTTTTAATAGATGCTGCTCAAGGTATTGAAGCTCAAACATTGGCTAACTTTTATTTAGCATTAGAATCAGATCTTACTATAATACCTGTTATTAATAAGATTGATTTACCTAATGCAGATATTCCTAAAAGAATAGAAGAATTAACTAAGACATTAGGATTTAAAGAAGAAGATATAGTATTATGTTCTGCTAAGACAGGTGTTGGAGTTAAAGAAATATTAGATAAGATAGTAGAAGTAATTCCTGCACCAAAAGAACCTGATACTAAAGAAACAAAAGCTTTAGTATTTGATTCATACTTTGATTCATATCGTGGTGTTGTTGCATCAGTTAGAGTATTCTCTGGTTCTATAAAGAAAAATGATAGAATTAAGATGATGGAAACAGGTGCAGAATATGATGTTGTATCTGTTGGTATATCTAAACCTGCGAAAGAAGTTGTTGATGAATTAACTCCAGGTGAAGTTGGTTGGGTAGATGCATCTATTAAGAATATTGATACTGTACGTGTTGGTGATACACTTACAGTTAAAAGAAGTGAAGCTAAAGAAGCATTACCTGGATATAAGCCAATGAAACCAATGGTCTATTCAGGAATATTTCCAATTGAACCTAATAAGTTTAATGCATTAAAAGAAGCTTTAGAAAAACTAAAACTTAATGATGCTTCTTTAACATTTGAACCTGAAACATCGGAAGCTTTAGGGTTTGGGTTTAGATGTGGTTTCTTAGGTCTATTACATATGGATGTAATTGAAGAAAGACTTAGAAGAGAATTTGATTTAGATATTATTGCTACATCTCCATCAGTTATTTATGAAGTAATAACTACTAGTGGAGAAGAATTAATAATAGATTCTCCAAGTAAGATGCCTACTAAAGAAAAAATAAAAGAAATAAGAGAACCATTTGTAGAAACATCTATATTTGTACCATCTGAGTATATTGGTCCAATTATGGAATTATGCCAAGATAAAAGAGGTATTTATAAAAATATAGAATATATAAATGAAACAAGAGTTAATATCCATTATGACATACCATTATCAGAAATAGTTTATGATTTCTTTGATAGATTAAAATCATCAACTAAAGGATATGCATCATTTGACTATGAGTTATGTGGATATAAAGCTCAAGACTTAGTTAAGATGGATATTTTAATTAATGGCGAAGTAGTAGATGCTTTATCAATGATAGTTCATAAGGATTTTGCTTATGAAAGAGGTAAAAAGATAATAGCATCTTTAAAGAAAATAATACCTAGACAATTATTTATTGTTCCATTACAAGCAAGTATTGGTACACATGTAATTGCAAGAGATAATATATCTCAAATGAGAAAGAATGTCTTAGCTAAGTGTTATGGTGGAGATATTTCTCGTAAGAAGAAACTACTTGAAAAACAAAAAGAAGGTAAAAAGAAAATGAAGACTATAGGTAGAGTAGAAATGCCACCTGAAGCATTCTTAGCTGTTTTACAAACTGATACTAATGAATAATAAAGAATATATGTTCTTTATTATTTTTTTTATTTATTATATAATTAATGAAGTGATTAAAATGACAAAGATTCAAATTATAGGAAATGCAATACAATCTTCTTTATTAGGTATAGGTGCTTATGGCATTGTTCTTTCATTTGCTGTAATTTTCTTTGATTCAATAATTCCATGTGCACCACTTGGATTATTTGTATCAACTATCTTTTATTCATATGGTAGTTTATATGGATTCTTAATATGTTGGTCAGCTACTGTATTTGGTTGTATTACTTCTTATCATTTATTTAATAAAATATTAAGAGATAAATTTGAAAAGAAGATAGTAAATAAATTAAGAAAGAAAACAAGAAATAAAATAAATGATATAATAAGTTATATAGATAATTTATCATTATCAAGTTTAATTATTTTAATGGCTTGTCCTTTTACACCAGCATTTGTAGTTAATATAGCTGCTGGTTTAGCTAATGTAGATAAGAATAAATTCTACTATGCAACTATAATTGGAAAGCCGTTCATGATCTACTTCTATGGTACAATTGGTGCATCATTAGGAGATATGATTAATAATCCATATGTAATAGTTAAATTAGTTATATTACTATTAGTTGCATATGGATTAGGCAAAATATGTGATAGAATCATTAAAGCATAAGGAGGTTATATGGATTATATTATTATTGGTTTATTAGTAGTTACTATTATTTTATTAATTATCAATTTATTTAAGAAACAAAATGATAATTCAATCGAAGTTATTAAAAATATATCAGAAGTAAAAACTGATATGGCTAAAACTATTGGAGATTTTAAATATGATTTTTCTAAAAGTTTACAAGATGACTTTGAAACATTAAATCTAAAGATGGAAAAGAAATTAAATGAGATGAATGATAGAGTTAATCTAAGATTAGATGAATCATTAGATAAAACTAATAAGACATTCAATAATGTATTAGAAAGATTAACTAAAATTGATGAAGCTCAAAAGAATATTGATATATTATCTAAAGATATCGTTAATTTACAATCAGTATTAACTGATAAGAAGACACGTGGTACATTTGGTGAAGTTAATTTAAATTATATTTTAACTTCAGTATTTGGTGAAAGAAAAGATATCTATGATATACAACATAAATTATCAAATGGAGCTATAGCAGATTCAATAATATATGGTGCTGATCCAATTAAGAATATTTGTATAGATTCTAAATTCCCATTAGAAAACTATGAACGTATGACTAATAGAGAATTATCAAAAGAAGCTCGTACTGCTGCTTTAAAACTATTTGAAGCAGATGTTAAAAAACATATTAATGATATAGCTGATAAATACATTATTCCTGATGAAACTGCTGATCAAGCTATCATGTTCTTACCAGCTGAAGCAGTATTTGCTGAATTAAATGCTTATCATGAGGATTTGTTGAAATATGCATATGAAAGAAAAGTATGGATATGTGGTCCAACAACATTGATGTCTACATTATCTACTGTTGCAATGATATTAAAGAATATTGAAAGAGATAAGTATTCTAAAGTAATACATCAAGAATTAAATAAATTAGGTGTAGAATTTAGTAGATATAAAGAAAGATGGGATAAACTATCTAAATCTATTGATACTGTATCTAATGAAGTTAAAGATATTCATACTACAACTGATAAGATAACTAAGCGTTTTGCTTCTATACAAGATGCTAATGTTAAAGAATTAACTTATAATGAAGATGACAATTAGTCATCTTTTTTATTATTTCATATTATATTCATATTATTTTCACATAAGCTTGTTATTATTTAATCATGAAAGGAAGGATGATATATAGATAATAATTAAAAAAGCCGATAAAATAAAGAAACAATAAAATTGTTAAAACAATTAAATATAAATATAAATTAAACTTTTCATATAAACTCAAAAACCTTTTTAAAGAAGTAGAAATACTTCTTTTTATTTGTATAATTTGTATAAATTGATGTTAAGTCTAATTATTTAATAATAATGATATGTTATAATATTGTACAGTAGGTGATAATATATATGGCTTTTATAGAGTTAAATCATGTATTTAAAACATATAGCAATGGTGTAACTGCCTTAGCTGATGTTAATTTACAAATAAATCGTGGAGAATTTGTATTTGTAATAGGTGAATCAGGCTCAGGTAAATCCACTTTAAATAAATTATTATATAGAGAAGAAAAAGTAACTAAAGGTAATGTTATGGTTGGTGGTGTAAACGTATCTAAACTTAAAAATAGTAATGTTTATAAGCTTAGACGTAAGGTTGGAGTTGTTTTCCAAGACTTTAAATTACTACCTAAATTAACAGTATATGAAAATATAGCTTATCCTTTAGAAACATATGGATTAGATAGTGCTGTTATTCGTGAGAAAGTTATGGATGCAGTTGAAAGAGTTGGATTAAAAGATAAGATTAGAAGTTATCCTAATCAATTATCTGGTGGTGAACAACAAAGAGTATGTATAGCAAGAGCAATTGTAAATAGACCTAAGTTAATTATATGTGATGAACCAACAGGAGATTTAGATCCTAAGATGTCTAGAGAAATCATGGATGTAATAGAAAAAATTAATAAAGAACTTGAATCTACAGTTATCATGTCTACACATGATAAAGAAATAGTTAATAGAATGAAGAAGAGAGTTATATGCATTCATAATGGTGTTGTTGTATCTGACACTGAGAAAGGAAAGTATTTAGAATATGAAGATAATTAGAATAATTGGACGTGGCATAAAAGATGCTGGTAAGTCTGTATTTAGAAATTTTTCCTTATCACTTGCATCTATTTCTAGTACTGCTATAACTCTTATAATAGTTTCTTTAGCTATTATATTTACATATAATGTTAATTCTATTACTAAACATATAGAAGATGTATTAACAGTTATAGTTTATGTAGAAAAAGGTACTGATGAAACTGATGTAAATACATTAAAAGAACATATCTTATATAATGATAATGTTGTATCTGAATCACTTGAATATAAGACACCTGAAGATATAAAAGCTTCTATACCTGATTCTAGTGATTTAAAGAATGTATTAAATATATTAGATGAAAATCCTTTGAAATCTACTTTTGTATTCAAAGTAAAAGATGTTAAGAAAATAAGTGATACTGCAAATGAAGTAAGAGGATTTGATCATGTTGCTGAAGTTAAATATGGTGAATCTGTAGCTAATAAACTAGTATCTATGCTTGAAGTAATACGTAATGCGTGTGTTATTACTGTTATTGCTTTAATATTTGTAACATGGTTCTTAATTAGTAATACAATTAAAATAACTATATTCTCAAGAAGAAATGAAATATCTATCATGAGACTTGTTGGTACTTCTAATACTGTTATTAAATTACCATTCTTAGTTGAAGGTTTAATATTGGGTATTTTAGGATCATTAATACCAATAACTCTTACAATATTTGGATATATGTTCTTCTATGATTTTACAGGTGGTCATTTATTCAGTGAAATAATTGAATTAGTTAATCCAAATACAATTGTTTATACTACATCATTAGTATTATTAATAGTAGGTGGACTAGTAGGTATGGTAGGTTCCTTAAATGCTGTAAGGAGGTACTTAAAGATATAATGAAGAAGAAAGTATTAGTATTATTCCTTCTTATATTATTAATACCTTTTAATGTACATGCTGAAACTATCGCTCAAAAGAGAAAAGATATAGCTAATTTAAAAGCTAAATATCAAGCTCAACAAAATGCTAAGAAAAACGCTCAAAATAATATTAGTTCAGATAAACAAAGTATTAAAAATAAAGAAAGTGAAATTAATTCAAATCAACAAAAACTTACTGATGCTGAAAATGAATCTGCTGAATTAACTAAAGAAATAGCAGATGGTAAAAAAGAAATCAGTAATATAATGGAAGCATATCAAGTTGCTCAAGGTGATAATGTATATTTAGAATATGTATTTGAAGCAACTTCTTATGAAGACTTAGTATATAGATATGCTGTTATGGAACAAGTCATGTCATATATGAAAGATAAAATAAATGGATATGAAGATAAGATTAAAAAGAACGATGAATTAATTGTTTATATAAAAGATAGAAAAGTAGAATTAGATAATCAAATTAATTCTTTAAACGATGAAATTGATGGATTATATGATGATATTAAATCATATGATAAATATGCAAATGATATTGCATCAGATATAAGAGACGCTGAAGGATTCTTACAATATATGGTTAATATGGGTTGTAAGGAAACAGAAGAATTAAATGCTTGCCAAGCAAGAGTTAATTCAACTAATAACTATGGTTGGATAAAACCATTAGTAAAAGGTAAAGTAACATCTTATTTTGCTAATAGAATAAGTCCTATTACAGGAAAACCTGAATTCCATTCGGGTACAGATATTGGTGGTAATCCAGAAGGTACTCCTGTATATGCTATAGCATCAGGTACTGTATGTAAGATAGTTAGAAAGTCATCTTGTGGTGGTAATCAAGTATATGTTTGTTCTTATGTAAATGGCAAGAAATATACTACTTGTTATATGCATTTATTAGCTATAAATGTATCATTATATCAAACCGTATATACATCAACTGCAGTTGGTACTGTTGGTGGTGGAAAAGGTACATCTGGTTGGGAAACATGTTCAACTGGTGCACACTTACATTTAGGATTAGGAACAGGTTGGTATGGATCAGACTATACTACTTATACTCAATGGAAAGCACATTTAATTGATGCAAGAACTACAATTGGTATGCCTGCACGTGGTGTATGGTGGTACTCTAGATAGGAGATTTATATGAAAAAAAGATTAATAGGTGGATTATTAATAGCTTTAATAACTATACCATGTTTTTTACTAGGAGGAATATTCTTTGATGTATTAGTATGTGCAGTTGGAACATTAGCTTTATTAGAATTAGTAAATGCTGATAAAGATTTAAAGAAGATTCCTTTATTGATAAAATTAATAGCTTGTGTATTATCTTTATTAATAACATTATCTAATGTTAATGAATCATTATACTTAGGTGTTGATTATAATTTAGTTGCTGCTACTTTATTAATCATGGGAGTGTTAGCTATTATCTTCCATGATAACAAGTTTAGCGCTGAACAATCATTTAAATTATCATTTATTACTATATTTACTGGATTAATATCTAATTTCTATATTAATATTTTCAGTGAAAATAAATGGTTCTTAGTTTATTTAATAGCTATTGCAGTAGGTACAGATGTATTTGCTTATGTAGTTGGTAAAATGATTGGTAAACATAAAATTACAAAGATTAGTCCTAATAAGACTATTGAAGGATGTGTAGCTGGTACTATTGCTGGTACTGCAGCAGGATATTTATTCTTTATAAATATGTTTACTCCTCAAAATGGTATTGTATTATTAGGTATAACTTTATTATTAAGTGTAATTGGTCAATTAGGAGATCTATACTTTAGTTTAATTAAACGTGATAATAATATTAAAGATTTCTCTAATACTATTCCTGGTCATGGAGGAATATGTGATAGAATAGATTCATTATCATTTATTGTTATTGCTTTTGTAATTTTATTAAAGTTTGTATAGGAGGGTTTTATGGCAACTAAGAAGAAAGACGTTAAAAAGACTAAAGAAGTTAAAGAAGAAGTTGTTAATGTAGAACAATTACAAGAAAAGAATAGTTTATTAAGTATTATAGAATTAATAGCTATTATTGCATTTGTTATTGTTGTATTAGTATTCTTTAAAGGTACTACAATATATAATATAGTTGTTTTATTATTAATGTTATCTTTATTAATATTTGTACATGAATTAGGACATTTTATAATGGCTAAGAAGTTTGGTGTACACGTATATGAATTTGCTATTGGTATGGGTCCATTAGTATTCTCATTTAGAAGAAAAAATGATCCTACATTATATTCATTAAGAGCATTACCTATAGGAGGATTTAATTCTATAGCTGGTGAATCTTATGAAGATGATGATAAAATACCAAAAGATAAATTAATGTGTAATAAGCCTAAATGGCAAAGATTATTAATTCTAGTAGCTGGTGTTACTATGAACTTCTTAACAGCATTAATAATATTATTTGTTATAGGTTTAACTGGCGCATCTGATCAAACTAGTAAGATTTATTCTGTAACACCTGATTCTCCTGCTGCTAAAGCTGGAATTGTTACTGGAGATAGAATAACTAAGTTAAATGGTCATAATATTGATACATGGTATTATTTACAAGTTGTTTCTTTATTAAAGAATGATTCTAATACATATACATATGAAATAGAGCATGCAAATGGTGTTAGAGATACATATGAAATAGTTCCTTTAGAATGTATACAAGATAAAGATGGAAACTTATACTATATTACTGAAGAAGATACTAAAGAAAAGATTATAGAAGAACATAATCTAAAACAAGGTGAATATGAAGAATCTAAGATAATAGGTATACAAGGTGATACTGAAGTAAAACATGGTATTATTAATGCATTAAAATATATGCATTCAAGATTCTGGACTATTGTAAGATCAATGTTCTTAATAATAGGTTCATTATTCACTCATAAATTATCATTAGATGCTTTATCTGGACCAGTTGGTATGTATACTGTAGTTGAACAAGTAACTAAAGTAGGATTTATAAGTTTATTATATTTAACAGCTTATTTATCAATTAATTTAGGTGTAATGAATATACTTCCATTCCCAGCATTTGATGGTGGACATGTATTCTTTATACTTATTGAATATATAACTGGTAAGAAAGTTAATGAGAAATTTGAAGCTATATGTCATACAATAGGATTTATACTAATATTTGCTTTAATGTTAGTTGTCCTTTACAATGATATTATCAAATTAATAGGTTAAGATGTGTTATACACATCTTTTTTTGTTATAATTATTATGGTGACTACTATGAGTATATTTAAAGTAATAAAATCTAAATACTATAATTATAAAGAAGAAGAAGCTCAAGCTGATTTATTACGCGCTGAGGGAGATATTACGCAATTCTTTAAGGATACATCAGATCGTAGAATGTTAGATATTCAATCAACTATTATTACTGATCTACATACTTATACTAAAAGAGGTAAAGCAGGAAGACATTCAATGCTAGAAGCTAGTATGATAGGTGAAATCAGTTCTAATAGAATTAGTAGAATGCATGGATATTTTGCTCAATTAATCGCAAGAGAATTAGGATATGTAGTTATGGAATTTGCTGGTTTTATTAATGGTGGTTTAATTACAATCTTTGCTCCAGAAAAATTAAATGAATATCAAATTAGTGAAATTGAAAGAATTAATAATGAAATAAAAGTATGGAATTCTCAAGTAACTGATCAATGTTTTAAAGCTACTCCACTTATCATTGATCCTGAATTGCATCAAGAAACTGTTAATATTGATGAAGTATTACGTAAATATAAAGACAAATTGACTGTTAATAGTCAGGATAAAACATTGTAAATTTTAAATTATAAAATATCTATAAAAACAACATAAATACGTTATATGTTGTTTTATTTTGGAAAAAAATTAAAATAATTTTTAAAAAAAATTTATTTTTTAATTGTAATATTTGAATATATTTTATATATTGAATATGGTGATTATAATGAAGAGTCGTGAAAAGTTAATTCCAAATATTATTGGTCTTAGTGTTGATGATGCTAAGGAACAATTAGATAAATATAATATTTCTTATAAAAAAGAAATAAAGACGGTGCTTTCTTTCAAGAAAAGAGGAACAATCGTAAAAACAAATCCTGACAACCTAAGTGAAAATAAAAAAGGAGAAGAAGTTGAGTTATACCAATCAAGTGGTGTATTGATATTGATTATTCCTTTTTTTGTTGCTCTAATTATTTTATTAATTGGAGGATGTACAATTAATAAGTTTATTCTTAATAGAGTTACACCTCCTGAATTAACAGTTGAACCAGAACTTAATAATGGTCAACAATATAGAAAAGATGCAATAGTTAAAGTAACAAAAGATTCAAAGAGTAGATATAAGATCACTCATTATGACTATTGTATATCTGATAGTGTTATTTCAGATCAATGTGATTGGAAAGAAACAAATACTAAGAATGTTCAAATATTTGAAAATGGACACCACTATGTATTTATGAGAGGTGTAGATGAAAAGAATAACAAATCTAAACCTACTTATGTTGAAGTTTATATTGATAATAATAGTCCTTTAATCGAATCAGTTAAAGTAATAGATTTACAATCTAATAATTTTACTATTAAGACTATAGCTAAAGATGATAGCAATATTAAATATTATTATTCATTAGATAATAAGAATTACAATGAAGATGGTGATACCCATTTATTTGATAATCTTAAACCTAATACTAAATATACTGTTTATGTAAAAGTAGTAGATGATGCTGGTAATGAAGCTATTGTTAAAATTGAAGTTACTACATTAAAACAAGATGTTAAAGGTGTAGAAGAAGATAACACTGATAACAATAATGATAATAAACCAGATAATAATAATGGTAATAATGATCCAAATCAAAATAATAATGATAAGCCAAATGATAAAGATGATGGAGAATTACCAATTGAAGAAAATAAATGGGATGTTCCTAAAATATCTTTAGATGGAGTTCCTGCATCAATTACATATGGTGATTCTTACCAATTACCAACTTATGTTGATTTTGGTAATGATAGTGGTACATATTCATGTACTGTATCAAATGTTAAATATGATAATACCGAGTCTATACCAATTGGTACACATACTATCACATGTGTAGCTAAATCTAATCATGGTAAAACTGCTCTTATAAATAAAGACATTACTGTCGAAGTTGGGGTGTTAGAAGATGAAACACTAGATGGATGGATTTTATATAATTTATATTATCCTGAAGAATCTTATAACTGGCAATGGAGATTAGATGGTGTTAATGGTATTAGAACTGGTTATGATGGAACTGACTGGCAAGACTATACTGGACCTATTCTAGTAAAAGTTGAAGATATTGAAAATATCTATATTAGATACGATATAGATGGAGAAACATATATTGTTACTCCAAAAGGAAAAACTACAGTAGACATTCAACCTAATAAATGGACTTTAGATGATAATGAAACTACTAAAGTAACTATTGTTTATGATAAGGATGCTAATGTTAAAGAATATCGTATTAATGGTGGAACATGGATGACTTATGAAGGTGAGTTTGAAGTTGGACCAAACACTTTAATAGATGCAAGAGTTTCTAAAAATCAAGATATTTATAATAATGCAGGTGATTATGTTACTACTAAAACTATAAATAATACTGATTCTGCATATATTAGTAAGTGGGTACATAATTCAAATCCAGATAATCCTACAGGACCAACTGATGAACCAACAGAACCAACTCCATCAGAACCTCCAAAACCTGGAAATCCATCACCTGTTCCAGGTGATCCAAATCCTCCAACTTATCCTGAAGATATTATATTAGATGGACCAACTATCACAGAGGACCCAACAACAAATGGAGTAGAAGAAGCAACTATCACTATGACTTCAAAATATTCAGGTACTATTTATTATTCAATTAATAATAGTTCTTATTCTACTTATACTAGTCCTTTTGCTGTATATGATAACTGTACTATATATGCTTATATAATTACTGATGAAGGTGTTCAATCAAGAGTATCTTATTATAGAGTAAGTAATATTAGAAAAGGAACATTGCCTTGGGTAGGTATTACAGCAAGTCCATCTAATTATCTTGATGGCAATCAAAAGAAAGTAACAGTATCTATAAACGCATCTAACTATGATGCTAATACATTAGAATACTCATTCAATAATATAATATATCAAAAATATACAGGATCATTTGATATTACTCAATCTACAACTATATATGCTAGAGCTAAGAACTCTGAAGGCTATGCATATGATAGATTATCAATTAATACAATTAATCCTCCTATAAAAAAAGATAAACTTGATATAGGTATATTTGGTAATCCTTCAAATGAAATAGAGGGATTAGTTAATAAAGTAACAGTTACTATTTCATATGATAGTAAAGCTACAATTAAAAAATACTCATTAGATGGTAGAACTTGGAATGATTATACTGGTCCATTTGTAATAGATAAGAATATGACTGTACATGCATATGCTGAAGCAACTAATGCCGAAGGATATACAAATAAAGGATTTGATTATCTAACAACTGGTATATCTCAACCAGTATTCTATACAAACACAAGCAGTTTATCTTATACAGTTAAGGTTGATATTCATTATGATAGAACTGCATCAAAGAAATTATACAGAATTAATTCTGGTGAATGGTTAGATTATGTATCTCCATTCATGGTAGAAGAAAACTGTATAATTGAAGCTTATAACGAAAATGCTTTAGGTTATAATGCAAGTAATTCTATAGCAATTACAAACATTATTCCTAGACCTCAATATACTACATTAGATAAAGGTATGTATTATTTAATTAAACCTAACTATCCTGAAACTTCTAATGAAAATACTAGAGAATATAGATGGAAAGATAATAATTGGAAGAAATATAATGGTATAGGTGTATTATTAATTAAACCTGAATATAATGGTAAGATTAATGTTAAAGATGGTATTAAAGTTGTTGATAATGGTGTTGAATACATATTTAAAGATCATTATTATCAATTAGA